>JBBSUS010000183.1:0-5569 GCA_038234195.1 Hyphomicrobiales bacterium
AACCACCCGTTTCGTCGATCCGGCCGATCTGCGCCACGACATGGCCGTCACCATCGTCACGCTGCAGCCGGGCGGCGTCATCCCCTTCTGCGAAACCCACGTGATGGAGCACGGCCTTTACGTGCTGGAGGGCAAGGGCGTCTACAAGCTCAACCGCGACTGGGTCGAGGTCGAGGCCGGCGACTTCATGTGGCTGCGCGCTTTCTGCCCGCAGGCCTGCTACGCCGGCGGTCCCGGCCCGTTCCGCTATCTCCTCTACAAGGACGTGAACCGCCACCCGAGCCTGTGCCTGTCTCGCGGATAGGCGGCTCGCGATCACGGCCTTTAGCGGTTAAGCTTCCCGAGAATCAACGATCGGCGTGGCGACCGTTTTGGACGCACGCGCCGGCAGGGAAGGAAACTGGCATGCCCGACATCAAGTCCCACGACGAGTTCCAGGCTTCGCTCGATTATCACGAGTTTCCCAAGCCTGGAAAACTCGAGATCCGGGCGACCAAGCCCATGGCCACCGGACGCGACCTGTCGCGCGCCTATTCGCCGGGTGTCGCCAATGCGTGCCTGGAAATCGAGAAGGACCCGGCCCTGGCCCGGCGCGACACGGCCAAGGGCAATCTCGTCGCGGTGATCTCCAACGGCACGGCCGTCCTCGGCCTCGGCAATATCGGCGCACAGGCGTCCAAGCCGGTGATGGAGGGCAAGGCCGTCCTCTTCAAGAAATTCGCTGGCATCGACTGCTTCGACATCGAGGTCAACGAGGCCGATCCGGAAAAGCTCGCCGATCTCGTCTGCAAGCTGGAGCCGACCTTCGGTGCGGTGAATCTGGAAGACATCAAGGCGCCCGATTGCTTCATCGTCGAGCGTATCTGCCGCGAACGCATGAACATCCCGGTCTTCCACGACGACCAGCACGGCACCGCGATCGTCGCCGCCGCCGCCGCGACCAATGCGCTACGGGTCGCCGGCAAGACCTTCGAGGACATCAAGATCGTGGCGCTCGGCGCAGGGGCCGCCGGCATCGCCTGCCTGAAGATGCTGATCGTGATGGGCGCGAAGCGCGACAACATCACCATGCTCGATTCCAAGGGCGTCGTGCACACTCGCCGCAACGACCTCTCAGCCGAAAAGGCCGAGTTCGCCCGCGAGACCGACATGCGCACCACAATGGATGCGATGGAGGGCGCCGACCTCTTCCTCGGTGTCTCCGGTCCGGGCCTGCTGACGGCCGAGATGGTCGCGAAGATGGCCGACACGCCGATCATCTTCGCGCTGGCCAACCCGACGCCCGAGATCATGCCGGAGGAGGCGCGCAAGGCTTCGCCGAATGCGTTGATCGCGACGGGCCGCTCGGACTATCCCAACCAGGTCAACAACGTCCTGTGCTTCCCGTTTATCTTTCGCGGTGCGCTGGACGTCGGCGCGACCACGATCAATGAAGAAATGAAGATTGCCTGCGTCGAGGCGATCGCCTCGCTCGCCCGCGCGACTGCTTCGGCCGAACTCGGCACCGCCTACCAGGGCGAAAAGCTCAGCTTCGGGCCGGATTATCTGATCCCCAAGCCGTTCGATCCGCGGCTTCTGCCGACCGTCGCCGTCGCCGTCGCGAAGGCGGCGATGGAAAGCGGCGTCGCCACGCGCGAACTCGACCTCGACGTCTATGCCAAGAGCCTGCAGACCCAGGTCTACCGCTCGGCCCTCGTCATGCGGCCGGTCTTCGAGGCGGCCCGGCGCGACACGCGGCGCATCGTCTTCGCCGAAGGCGAGGAGCCCCGTATCCTCAGGACCGCCCAGGCGATGACCGAGGAGCAGATGGAGAAGCCGATCCTCATCGGCCGTCCCCAGGTCATCGACCAGCGCATCGAGCGCGAGGGCCTGTCGATCGTGGCCGGCCGCGATTTCGAGGTGGTGAATCCGGAAAGCGATGGCCGCTTCCGCGAATACTGGTCCGCCTATTTCGAACTGATGAAGCGCCGAGGCGTCTCGCCCGACCTCGCCAAGTCCACGATCCGCACCAACAACACCGCGATCGCCGCCACCATGGTCCAGCGCGGCGAAGCCGACAGTCTGATCTGCGGGACGGTCGGCCAGTATCTGTGGCACCTCGATTATGTGAAGCAGATCCTTTCTAGCGGCGACCTGCATCCGGTCGGTGCCCTGTCGCTGGTGCTGCTCGACAAGGGCCCGCTTTTCATCGCCGACACCCATGTCCACACCGAGCCGACGGGTGAGCAGGTCGCGGAGACGCTGATGGCCGCCGCCCGCCATGTGCGCCGCTTTGGCATTACCCCGAAGATCGCACTGTGCTCGGGCTCGCAATTCGGCAATCTCGACAGCCTCTCAGGCCGGGTCGCCCGGCACGCACTGGCGATCCTCGACGGAAAATCCCTCGACTTCGAATATGAAGGCGAGATGCCCAGCGACGCCGCCCTCGATCCCGATCTGCGCGAACGCCTGTTCCCCGGCGGTCGGCTGCATGGCAAGGCGAATGTGTTGATCTTCACGAATTCGGACGCCGCCGGCGCCGCCCGCAACCTCCTGAAGTCGGTCGCCGACGGCCTGGAAGTCGGCCCGATCCTGATGGGCATGGGCAACCGCGCCCACATCGTAACACCCGGTGTGACGGTGCGCGGGTTGCTGAACATCACCGCCCTGGCAGGCACGCCGGTGTCGAGCTACGGGTGATGGATTGCGACTTTGGCGAGCCGCGTCACTGAAAACCGCACATCGATTTCATCTTGCTGGCCCGCAACCAGCCAGATAAGTCCCAACCTCGTTCTTCCCCAGGATCGGGAGAGAACTGCTCGGCGACGCGATGAGGCTATCGTCGGGCGCAGGCCTTGAAGCGTGGGCAGCCTGCAGACCCTCACCCGTCTGCGCGCTCCCGCTCGCATCTTCCCTCTCCCGATTCGGGAGAGGAATGGCGCGGCGGCGTTTATCGCTGCAGCTGCTTGCTCTTTTTTTTGGATTCATGAACAAGCTTCGCGCGACGGCGAAGCTGCTTTCTTCTCCCGAATCGGAAGAGGGTCCCGGCAGAGGGATGAGGGCGTTTCACAGTGCCCTCGGCGGTTGTCCGGCAGCGGCTTTCAGCGAAAATGCGCCGTCAGCGCTATCCGTCTCGACCGACAGCCGCCCTAACTCCACCACCCACGCTTCGTCGAACCAGGCCTCTTCCAGATTCGACCCTTCGCCTATCCTGTCAACGACCGCGAACAGTCCCGGAGCGTGGAGCGGCGTCAGAACGCCGTGCCAGGTTCCGCGGTGAAGATTGATCCCCTGGCCCGGTGCCGTAAGGAATGCCAGCGGCGCGCCCGGCGTACCGTCTTCGTCCGGTGCAACGACGACGAGGAACGGGTTCTGGTGCATCGGCAGGAAGGCCTGCGAGCCGTTGGGGTGGCGCTCGACCATCTCCAGGCGGTAGGGCAATGACCGCGGCTGGGCGGAAAAAAGGCTGATCCCCGCGCGGCCATCGGAAAAAACCATGCATGCCTTGTCGTGAAAGCGGCCACAAAGCCCTTGGTTGATGAGCTTGTCGGGTTCGCCCGCCACCTCCAGGACATCGCCGAAGGGCGCAAAGCCCTCTACCGTCAGCGGCCGGGTGCGGATGATGCGGGAGGCGTCGACGCGAGGGATGTCGCTCACGGCAACAGCGCCTTCAGCCGCAACTCGGCGATGCGCTCGACCTGCCGGCAGGCCTCGATGAACTCCGCGTTGCGATCGTTGTCCAGCCGGCGCTTGAAGGCGGCGAGAATGCCGGCCTTGTCATAATCTCGCACGGCGATGATGAAGGGAAAGCCGTTCGCCTCCACATAGGCGGCGTTCAGCCGCTCGAACTCCGCCCGCTCGGCGTCGGTCAAGACGTCGAGACCGCCGGCCGCTTGCTCGGCGGTGCTTTCCGACGTCAGGCGTTTTGCCGCGGCGAGCTTTCCGGCAAGGTCGGGGTGGGCGGTCAGAACGCCGAGGCGTTCCTCGTCCGAAGCCGTTCGCAGCACGCGCGCCATCGCGTTGGTCAGGCCGATGGCAGTGTCGTGGCCGCGGCCCAGCTCCAGGTCGAACGCCCGTTCGGCCACCCAAGGCGAATGCTCCACGATGCCGCCGAAGCGGGCCACAAACGTCTCGCGGTCCATCTGCGAGGGCCGCTCGAAGCGCTTATGGGGGTGCGTTTTCGCCCAGTGCTCTGCGATCTGAAGCCGCGTGGCGAACCAGACGCCCTCGAAGCCCTTGGCATAATCGACGAAGCGCTTCAGCGCAGCCGCCCGCCCCGGGCGGCCGACGAGCCGGCAGTGCAGGCCGATCGACAGCATCTTGGCTGCTCCTCCCCCTGCCCCCGGCTGGCCTTCGGCATAGAGTGTGTCGAAGCCGTCCTTCAGATAGGCGAAATACTGGTCGCCCGAATTGAACCCTTGCGGTGTCGCGAACCGCATGTCGTTGGAATCGAGCGTATAGGGCACGACCAGCTGGTCGCGTTTGCCGACCTCCAGCCAGTAGGGCAGATCGTCGGCATAGGCGTCGGCGATGTAGTCGAAGCCCCCCTCGTCGGCGGTCAGTTCGAGGGTCTGCGCCGAGGAGCGTCCGGTGTACCAGCCGCGCGGCCGCTCTCCCGTGACCTCCGCATGGAGCGCGATCGCCTCGAGCATGTCGGCGCGCTCCTCGGCGTAGGACGCATCCTTGTATTCGACCCATTTCAGCCCGTGGCTGGCGATTTCCCAACCCGCGTCCTGCATCGCCCGAACCTGCACCGGCGAACGGGCAAGCGCAGTTGCGACGCCATAGACCGTGACAGGGACATTGGCCGACGTGAACAGGCGGTGCAGCCGCCAGAAGCCGGCACGCGCACCGTACTCGTAAATCGATTCCATGTTGGCGTGGCGCTGGCCCGGCCATTGCGCCGCGCCGACGATCTCCGACAGAAACGCCTCCGACGCCTTGTCGCCGTGCAGGACGTTGTTCTCGCCGCCCTCCTCGTAATTGACGACGAATTGCAGCGCGATCTTCGCGCCGCCCGGCCACTGCGGGTCTGGCGGCGTCTGGCCATAGCCCTGCATGTCGCGCGGATATCGATTCATTTGTTGCTCTCCTCGCCGAGCGGCTTTGCCTCGCCGGTTCAGCCCTTCAGCAGTGTCGTCAGGCGGTCCACCGCCAACACATAGCCCTGCACCCCGCAGCCGGCGATGATCCCGTCGGCCCGCGCCGAGACGTAGGAGTGGTGCCGGAAGCCCTCGCGCTTGTGGATATTGGAGATGTGAACCTCGATCACCGGCCCCTCGAAGGTGTTGAGCGCATCGAGAATGGCGATGGAGGTGTGGCTGTAGGCGGCCGGGTTGATGACGACGCCGCCCGGCGTTTCGCGCGCCTCGTGGATCCAGTCGATCAGCTGGTGCTCGGCATTGGACTGGTGGAAGCGCAATTCGAAGCCGGCGGCTTCCGCGACCTGGCGACAGGAGACCTCCACGTCGGCCAGCGTCTCACGACCGTATATCTCCGGCTGGCGCTGGCCGAGGAGATTGAGGTTGGGTCCGTTGAGGATGGTAATGCGCGGAGCGGACATGGCGGACGTTTCCTCGGGCGGCGTTGC
>JBBSUS010000184.1:0-5566 GCA_038234195.1 Hyphomicrobiales bacterium
AACGTTGGTCTTGCCATAGGGGTCGATCTTCACGAGCCCGCGCTCGATCGCGACGCCGGCCTCCTCCAGACCGAGGCCCTCGATATTGCCCTGGACGCCGACCGCCGAAATCAACCGTTCCGCCTTCAGCGTCTGCGTCTTGCCGTCCTTGGTCTCGACTGAAACCTCGACGCCGTCCTTGTCCTTGGTGACCTTCGTCACCTTGGCGTCGGTCAGGATCTTGATGCCCTGCTTTTCGAAGCGCTTGCGAGCGACCCCTGCAATTTCGGCATCCTCGACAGGCAGGATCTGCGGCAGGAGTTCGACGACGGTCACGTCGGCGCCCATCGTTTTGTAGAAGCTGGCAAACTCGATGCCGATGGCACCGGAGCCCATGACGATCAGGCTCTTGGGCATCGCTTTCGGCTTCATCGCCTCGAAATAGGTCCAGATACGGTCGCCGTCCAGTTCGATGCCGGGCAGAACGCGCGGCCGCGCGCCTGTGGCGATGATGACGTTCTTGGCTGTGTACGTCCCCTCACCCAGAACGCCCTTCGGCACAGGGTTCTGCGGCTCGACCACCGGCTTCTTCATCTTGCCGACGGTGACCTCGACCGGACCATTTTTGGGGGCCTTCGAAATCTTCGCCTCACCCCAGATGACATCGATCTTGTTCTTCTTCATCAAATAGCCGACGCCGCCGTTCAGCTGCGCCGAAACACCGCGCGAGCGCTTGACGACCGCCTCCATGTCGAAGTCCGGCTTGGCGATCTTCAATCCGTATTCGGAAGCGTTCTCGGCATAGTGAAAGATTTCGGCCGATCGCAGCAGAGCTTTGGTCGGAATGCAGCCCCAGTTCAGGCAGATGCCGCCGAGATGCTCGCGCTCGACGACCGCCGTCTTCAGGCCCAGCTGCGCCGCACGGATCGCCGCGACGTAGCCGCCGGGACCGCCGCCGATGATCAGGATGTCGTAGGTGTCAGCCATGGCTCTTATCTCCGACTGTTTGTGCCGTTCGGCGAAATATGTGTTCGTGTCTCGGCGGCCCGACGCTGCCTTCAGGCGTCGTCGTTTAAAAGCCTCGCGATCGGCTCGACCAGTGCTTCGCCCAGCCGCCGCGTGTTTTCCGCATCGAGATGGACGCCGTCGGCCGGCGACGTCTCGCAGACCTCGCCCGCATCGAACATTGCGATGTCGTATTCCTCGGCGACCTTGGTGATCGCCGAGCGGAAATGGTTGGACTCTTCGACGGCATGGCCAAAGAGCAAGGCAAAATCCGGCTCCGTCGTCTCGCAGAAAGGCGGAGGCGCCACCAGCAGCAGCTTCGGCGCCGCGTAGCCGCGCTGATAGGGGAAGTTCTGGGCAATCTCGACCAGCCGCTCGAGCCCCTGCCGCGCCTCAAACACGCGGCCGCCACCGGTGCTTCTTTTCAGATCGTTGGTGCCCAGCAGGATCACCACGGCGTCCAGCGGCTGATGGCTCGCCAGCACCGTCGGCAAAATCTTCACGCCGTTGCGCTCGGCCGGAACGAGATGCTCGTCATAGGCCGTCGTGCGCCCGTTCAGCGCCTCGCTGATCACCCGCACCTTGTGGCCGAGTGCCTTGCCGACGACGTTCGGCCAGCGGTCGGCGAAGTCGTGGCGCAGCCCTGTCGATGGATCGTAGCCCCAGGTCAGCGAATCGCCGTAGGCGAGAACGGTTTTCATCGATGCAACCCTCGATCCTTTCCCACCACTTTCGCGATCAAACCAGCATCGACATCGGGTTCTCGATCAACTGCTTGAACGCGACGAGAAGCTCGGCACCGAGCGCGCCATCGACCGCGCGGTGATCCGTCGAGAGCGTGACGCTCATCACGGTCGCAACCGTGACCGCGCCGTTCTTGACGACCGCCCGCTGCTCTCCGGCACCGACCGCGAGGATCGTCGCATGCGGCGGGTTGATCACCGCGGCGAAATCCTTGATGCCGAACATGCCCAGATTGGACACCGCCGTGGTGCCGCCCTGATATTCGTCCGGCTTCAGTTTGCGGCTGCGCGCGCGCTTGGCGAGGTCCTTCATCTCGTTGGAGATAGCCGAAAGCGTCTTCTCCTCGGCGCGGCGGATGATCGGGGTGATCAGCCCGCCTTCGATGGAGACCGCGACACCGACATCGGCGTGGCTGTGCTTCAGCATCGCCGCCTCGGTCCAGGAGGCGTTGGCGTCGGGCACGGCCTTCAGCGCCAACGCCATCGCCTTGATGACCATGTCGTTGACCGAGAGCTTGTAGGCCGGCCTGTCGCCAGCGTCGGTCTTCAGCGTCGGCGACGCGTCGTTCAATTGCCTGCGCAACGCCAGCAGCGCGTCGAGCTCGCAGTCGAGCGTCAGGTAGAAATGCGGGATGGTCGACGTCGCCTCGACCAGCCGCTTGGCGATGGTCTTGCGCATGCCATCATGCGGCACGGACACGTAGGAGCCTTCTGCGAAGAGTTTCCTGATCTGCTCGTCGCTCTGCCCCTTCGGCGCGGCCGAGGGCGTGCTGGTCGACGCAGGCGCTGCGCTGGCGGCAGGCGCATCGGCCTTCGCCTTGCCGGTCCCGCTCGCCTTGGCCTTCTCGACATCGGCTTTCACGACGCGTCCATGAGGACCCGAGCCGGTGACCGACGCCAAGTCGAGGCCTGCTTCCTTGGCGATGCGCCGAGCCAGCGGTGAGGAAAAGACGCGATCGCCTGACGCATCGGTCGGCGCGGCACCGGCGCTGGCGGATGCCTCTGCCGGCGTGACATTCTTGCCGCCGCCGTTCGGACGGCTGTCACCGCGCATCGATGCATCCTTGGCGTCTGCCGTGCTGCCCGTCGTTGCCGCATCCGCCTTCGGGTCTGCCATCATCGCGCCACCCTTGTCGTCGCCGGACTGGGCTGCACCGCCGCCGCCGCCTTTGGCGGCATCGCCGACGCTTTCACCCTCGGTGGCCAGGATGGCGATCACAGCGTTGACCTTGACCCCTTCGGTCCCGGCCGGAACGACGATCTTGGCGACGGTCCCCTCGTCGACGGCCTCGACCTCCATGGTTGCCTTGTCGGTCTCGATTTCGGCAATGATGTCGCCAGACGAGATGCTGTCGCCCTCCTTCACGAGCCACTTGGCGAGGTTGCCCTCCTCCATCGTCGGCGAGAGCGCGGGCATCGTCACGTTGATCGGCATGGGGTCACTCCGCGATGGTCTTCAAGTGGTCTGTTCAGGGATGGACGCATCGCCCGCCGGCCCGAAGGGCCAAAGCACAGCGAGAGGAAAGGCAATTGCCTCGAAGGGCGCGGCCGAGACCGCGTCCTTTCCCGAAAACGTGCCGGTCAGCAGCCAGTGATCACCCGCCAGCGAGAACGTTTCGAGGATTTCGGCGCGTGGGTCGAGCAGCCACAGATGCTGCACGCCGGCGCGCGCATAGATGTTGCGCTTGATGCCGCGATCGTAGGATTCGGTAGACGGCGAGACGATTTCGCACAACCAGTCCGGCGGCGTCTCGATGTAGGCGGTGTCTGGCAGGTGCGGCAGACGCCCACGGCGCCATGCCGCGATGTCCGGCACGACGACATCGGTTTCCAGATGCAACTCCGGTTCCGTCGCGAAAATCCAGCCACCTGGACCTGACCGCCCGCGATAAAACGCGTCGCCAAGCTCGCTGCCAAGGTTTATTGCCACAACCGCGTGCTTCGGCACCGGCCGAGGATGCGTCACCAACTCGCCGCCGAGCAGTTCGGCAACCAGATGCGGATGCACCGCCTCCAGATCGGCATAGGTCGCGGGTCGGTTGAGCGCCACGGACATCAGCGTTCTCCCTTCTCCACCACCAACCGATCTTGAATGCCGCTGTCCACGTGATCAATCCCTGTAGCAAACGGCCTTCACTGCATCGATCACGTCCTTGACCGTCGGCAGCGCCAGCTTTTCCAGATTGGCAGCATAGGGCATCGGCACATCCTTGCCGCAAACCTTCAAGACCGGCGCATCTAGATAGTCGAAAGCGCGTTCCATCAGCTCCGAACCGATATGACCGCCCACGGAGCCCTGCGGCCAGCCCTCCTCGACCGTCACGCAGCGATTCGTCTTCTTCACCGAGCGAACGACAGTCTCGATGTCGAGCGGCCGGATCGTGCGAAGATCGATGATTTCGGCGTCGATACCGTCCTTGGCAAGCTCCTCGGCGGCCTTGATCGCATAGGTCATGCCGATGCCGAAGGAGACGATGGTGACATCGCTCCCCTTCTTGTGGATTCGCGCCTTGCCGATCGGCACGGTCCAGTCGTCGACCTTCGGAATGTCGAAGGACTGACCGTAGAGAATCTCGTTCTCCAGGAAGATGACCGGGTTCGGATCGCGGATCGCCGATTTGAGCAGGCCCTTGGCATCGGCCGCAGTGAACGGCATGACGACCTTGAGACCCGGCACATGGCTATACCACGCGGCGTAGTCCTGGCTGTGCTGGGCCGCAACCCGGGCGGCAGCGCCGTTCGGTCCGCGAAACACGATCGGACAACCCATCTGGCCGCCTGCCATGTAAAGTGTCTTGGCAGCGGAGTTGATGATCTGGTCGATCGCCTGCATGGCGAAATTGAAGGTCATGAATTCGACGATTGGGCGCAGGCCGCCGAAAGCGGCGCCGACGCCGAGGCCGGCGAAGCCGTGCTCTGTGATCGGCGTGTCGACGATACGGCGGTCACCGAACTCGTCGAGCAGCCCCTGGGTAATCTTGTACGCGCCCTGATATTCGGCCACTTCCTCGCCCATGACGAAGACCGCATCATCGCGTCGAAGCTCTTCGGCCATCGCATCGCGCAGCGCCTCACGGACGGTCGTCGAGACCATCTCGGTGCCGTCCGGAACCTCTTGACCGAACGCTCCGAGATCATTCTCGGGCTCGGGATGCGACTTGCCTTCCGCAGGCACGCGACGCGACGACATGTCTTCGGCCTTCGAAGCGGCAGGGGCCTCTTGCTTCGCCGGCGCGGCTTCAGTCTTGGATCCAGACTTGCCGCAACCACCCGAAGCCGCCTTGTCGAGCGCGCTCGAATCCTCGCCCTCGGCGAGCAGCAAGGCGATCGGCGTATTGACCTTCACGCCTTCGGTGCCGGCTGCGATGAGAATCTTGCCAAGCGTTCCCTCGTCGATCGCCTCGACCTCCATCGTCGCCTTGTCTGTCTCGATCTCCGCGATCACGTCGCCGGGGGCGACGGCATCGCCCTCCTGCTTGATCCATTTGGCCAGATTGCCCTCCTCCATCGTCGGGGAGAGCGCGGGCATCAAAATCTCAGTGGGCATCGCTGTCGTCCCTTACTCGGCCGCCTGCGGCGTCTCAGCCGCATAGATGTCGGTCCAAAGCTCGGAGGCGTCCGGCTCGGGATCATTTTGGGCGAAGTCGGCGGCATCGGCCACGATCTCGCGCACCTTCTTGTCCATCTCCTTGACCTCGTCCTCCGACAGGCCGTGATCTTCCATCAGTCGGCGCTTGACCTGCTCGATGGGATCGGACTCCGACCGCATCTTCTGGACTTCGTCACGGGTGCGGTATTTCGCGGGATCGGACATGGAGTGGCCGCGATAGCGATAGGTG
>JBBSUS010000185.1:0-5563 GCA_038234195.1 Hyphomicrobiales bacterium
CATGATGAAGAACGGCCGGTACTGCTCGACCTGCACGGTGATCTTCGGGTCGTTGATGTAGCCGTCGCGCAGGCGCTGGGCGATCTCGCTGCCGACTTGGTTCGTCGTGCGCCCACGTGCCGGCACCGAGCCGACCAGCGGGAAAGCGAGATAGCCGGCCTTGTCGACCGGATAGGTGTTGGTCAGCCCGTCCTGCTCGAACACCGTGACCCGGACCTGGTCGCCGCTATCAAGATGATACTGCTGGTTGAGGCTTGCCTGGAAGGCTGGGGAGACCGGCTTGTAGGAGGCGCAACCGGAACCGCTCAGTGCGAGGATCATTGCAAGCGCGGCGTTTGTGGATTTCAACATCTCGAGCGTGTCCCGTCGCGGACTGGTGAAGCCCCGTTTGATGAGGCGTCTGCCGGTGTTTGTAATCCGTTAGGGTTAATCGACGGTAAAGCTTCCCGGCTGGCTGAGGATCGTTGCGGTTTAACCCGACGGTTACCCTGGCGGAGGATACTTGGGCATCGTGACGGATGCTGGGAGTTCAATCATGGATCACATTTGTCGTACCGACCGGGGCACGGTGCGGCCATTGATGCGCCATGCCGCAAGCCCGCAGCGCAAGCGATCACTCGAGTCGCATCGAAGCGCGCTCCCGGGGCAGCGGCGATGACCGGCGTTTCGGTCGGCGCGATCGGTCAGCGGCTTGGCGGTCTCCTGGGAAGGTCGCGGTCCTTTGCCCAAGGCCCGGAGACCGAACCGCGCGCTGACAGCGCCCTGGCCGCCATGCGGCGCGCGAGGCTGACGATGGATCGTCTGTCCGAGGGTGAAATCAAGCCGTCCGACGAACGACCACATCCTGCTACGGAGCGCGTTGACGCAGGCGGCATGGCGAGAACGTCATCCCATGTCGAGCAGGCGTTTCCCGATTTTCCGGTCACGCCGGAAGAAGTCGCTGTAGCTCTCGGTGACGGGATGGTGCCGCGGCTCGTGGTCCTGTCGACCACGCGCAGGCGACGCTCCGCGGTGTCAACCGGTGGCGCGATGCGGCTGGCGCGGGCGATGACGGCGGCGGATATCTCGACGGTCGTCATCGATCTCAGTCGTCACGGCGACACCATGCTTTCCATGAGCGGCATGTCGGTGGTGAACGGAGGGAAATTGCCCGGCCTCGGTGACTGGCTGAACGGCCGGATCGGGCTGGACGAGGCGATCCATCGCGACCCGAAGAGCGGCGTTCATCTGGTGCCGTCGGGCGGTTTCGATTTCCTCGATGCCGAAGATGCAGACGTTGCCGATCTGGTCTTCTTCATCGTCGCCTGCTGCGGCGTCTATGATTGCGTGCTGATGTCTTGTGGACCCGAAGCGATCGATCTTCTGCCGGCGCTCCTCGACGACGACGCGGCGCTGATCCTCGACGGCGGCTATGACGGGCACCGATCGATCGCCGGCTCCGTTGGGGCGATCGGTATCACCGAATGGCTCGAACTTTCGCCCGAAGCTGCCGAATTGTCCTGAAACCACGGGAGGTCCGAACGCCGCAAGACTGTGAAAGCGTCATCGCGGCTTGGGTTCGGTTTCCATCCATTTGATGACGAACATCGCTGGCACCACCCACAGCAGGCCGGTGAACAAGAAGTATAGAAGATGCACGAAGCCGCCAGCCTCGCCGAGATAGGCCGTTGCGACGGCTGTCGCCAGGATGGCGTAGACGATCACGAGCACGAGGAGGACCATCGTGCCGATGAGTTTCTTGATGCGGATCGGCATGTCGTCTCCCTGCAGGTGGTCATCGTAAGCGGTAGAGTTTGGCATTTCGAGCGGAGGCGGTTGCATCGCAGCGAACGTATGGTCGAACTGGAGGATTGCCGCTCGAACACTCGCGCATTGTCGTGATTTCGCCCCTTATGCCGCCGAAACCGCGTGAATTCTACAGGCGGGACCGGATTTCCTACTGGGACCGATTGGCACTGGCGACCGCTCGCCGCTGTGTCCGGCATGAACGGACCAAGAGGACATGTTCGACGCCGAGTGGCCGACCTGGCCTGCCGCGACGCGAACCGTCGGCGCCTGCAGACCGCCTCGCAACCCTTTACCGCTTGCCACACCTGCGACCACGGCGCCCTTGATCGTGCACCGGTTTGGGTGCACATCGCCCGCCATGACGACGATCTCATCCTACGAGGCGCGGACTGCGCCAGACGCGAGCCTTTCGAAGCCGGAACGCGATCGCCGTGCAATCGGCATCTGGCTGTACTGCGCCGCAACGCTGATCTTCGCGCTCGTTCTCGTGGGCGGTGCAACGAGATTGACCGAATCTGGTCTGTCGATCACCGAATGGAAGCCGATCCACGGGGTCATTCCGCCGCTATCGACAGCGGAATGGCAGGAGGAGTTCAAGCTCTACCAGCAGATTCCGCAATATGAGCAGATGAACGCCGGCATGACGCTGGACGGCTTCAAGACGATCTTCTGGTGGGAATGGACACACCGCTTTCTGGCCCGCGCCGTCGGCTTCGTGTTCGCGATCCCGCTGGCCTTCTTCTGGTTGAGCGGTCGCATCGAGCCGTTCCTGAAGCCCAGGCTTGCGGGCATTCTTGCGCTTGGTGGAGCGCAAGGCGCGATCGGCTGGTGGATGGTCGCGTCCGGCCTCTCTGTCCGCACCGAGGTCAGCCAGTACCGGCTCGCGACGCACCTGACGATGGCCTGCATCATCTTCGCCGCGACGATTTGGGTGGCACGGGGCCTCGCCCCGAGACGTCACGAGGCGCCCCCGTCGCGCGGCTCAGTCTATGTCGGCGGTCTGATTGTCCTTCTGGCGCTTCTGCAGATCTATATGGGCGGTCTCGTTGCCGGACTGCGCGCCGGTTACACCTTCAACACCTGGCCGCTGATGGATGGTGCGATCATTCCGACTGGGCTGCTCGTCATGCACCCTGCCTGGCGCAACTTCTTCGAGAACGTGATGACGGTGCAGTTCATGCACCGCATGGGCGCCTACACATTGTTTGCGGTGGTCGGCTTCCATGCGCTGGCTTCGTATCTCCACGCTCCGGCCACCCGCCACGCCAGGCGCGCTGGCATCCTGTTCCTCCTCGTGACTGTTCAGGCCTCCATCGGCATCACCACACTGTTGCTCGTCGTGCCCATCGAGTGGGGTCTGATGCACCAGGCCGGCGGGATCGTGGTGCTGGCGGCGACGGTCCTGCATGCGCGTGGGTTAAAGGGCGAATATCCGGAGCCTGCGTTGGCGCGCTAGGCAGTGTTCGCCGGTGAGGCAAGTCGAAGGTTCACCGATCTCGTGACGGGGCAGGGGGCGCGTCCGCCGGCGATTTTAGACGCTGGCGAAAAACCGCAGGCTTTCAGCGGTCTCTCCGGGAATGGCGGACGTGTGATTGCCGTCGATCACGCCACGATGCGCCCTGCGCCCCGCGCTTTTTGCCCGCTCCACGGTCGACCGAATGGCCATGTCCGAATGATGCTCCTCGCTGCCGTGGAGCATCAGTATGGGACATTTGAAACTCGCCGCGAAACAGATCGCGGAGCGCATGTCGAATTCGCGCGGGTTCTTGGCGTCGAAACGGATGTCCTCGGGATAGTGCCGAAAGAACGCGCGCGCATCGGGCGCGCTGGAATAGGACGCGGCAGCGCGAAACAGCGTCGTGCTCATGGCGGCAAGCAACGTCAGCGTTCCCCCGATGCTGTGGCCGGCGACATAGATGCGTTCGGAATCCACGCCGGGCTGCGCCCGAAGGACTTCAGCCGCGGCCAGCACGTCGGACGTTTCGTCGTAGAAGCCGGAGAAGCTGCCGGCCTGGCCGTTTTCGCCCCGCAGCGCTGGCATCAGCGCCGCGTATCCAGCTTCGACATACGGCTTGGCGAGATCCCAGTGGCCGTGCCACAGCGCGTTCCCGCCATGCAGGACGATCACCCCCGGTCGCGGCGATTTCGGTTTGGCCTCGTGCGACATCCATGCGACCAGATCGAGCGCTCCTGAGCGGTAGCGGACCTCGCTCGCTCCGTGCGGCGTGCTGAGCGGCTGCGGTTTGTCGGGAGCGGGACCCCGGGTCACGAGGTCCGTTCGAAAGCTTTGCCGGGCCACAGCATAGTCTTCGTCGACCAGCCCGGGCAGGGTTGGAGCGAGCCCCGCCGCGCGTGCGAGGCGCGGTCCGGACATCGTTGCCGCAAGTCCACCCAAGAGGTGGCGTCGGTTGATCGGCATGCTACGCGCTCCCGGGGAAGGGCGCGGCGAACCCGCTTCGCGCCTGTCGTCAGGAATGGAGGTTCGGCGCCTGACGGTGTCAAGCGACACATTATCCCGCAAACGAAGCGGACCTGCCTTCCGACGCAGTCAGTGATGCACGATCGCGTGACTGTTCCTCAGGGAAACAGCGGCAGCTGCTCGATACCCGTCGTTTCGTCGATGCCATAAGCGACGTTGAAGTTCTGCACCGCTTGGCCGGCCGAGCCTTTCACCAGATTATCGAGAGTCGAAATGACGATGGCGCGGCCCGGGATGCGGTCCGGCACGACATTAACGACCACATAGTTCGAGCCACGCACCATCTGGGTTTGCGGCAAAACGCCCTCGTCGGCGATCGTGACGAACGGCTCGCCCCGATAGGTCTCGATCAGATGCTGGCGCAGATCGGCGGCGGTTTGCCCGGGGGCCAGACGGACATAGCTCGTGCACAGTTCGCCGCGGCTCATCGGGATGAGGTGTGGCGTGAAGTTCACCTTGAGGTCCGCAATACCGGCGGCGAGACCGATCTCCTGCTCGATCTCCGGCATGTGCCGGTGCTGGCCGACGGCATAGGGCGACAGGCCTTCGCCGGCCTCGCAGAACAGGGTGTTCTCCTTGAGCCCACGGCCGGCGCCCGAAACGCCGGACTTCGCATCGATGATGATATCGGTGGCGTCGATCAGCCCTGCCTTGGCGAGCGGCACAAGCGCAATCAGAACCGCGGTCGGATAACAACCGGGACAGGCGATCAATCGGGCCTTGGCGATGGCCTCGCGGTTGAGCTCGGTGAGGCCGTAGACGGCTTCCTCCTGGATGTCCGTCGCGATGTGGTCGAGGCCGTACCACTCCTTGTAGATCGCCGGGTCGCGCAGCCGGAAATCGGCCGACATGTCGATGATCTTGGTATTCGGGTGGTTGGCGAAGATGTCTTTGGTGATCGCCTGCGTCGTCCCGTGCGGCAGACCGCAGAACACCGCGTCCACCGCGTCCCAGTCGGCATCGTCGACGGCAATGAGGTCGGGAAGGTCGACATGGGCGAGGTGCTTGAAGACCGCGCGCATGGGCTTGCCCGCATGGCTGTTCGCCGTCAACGCGACGATCTCCATGTTCGGGTGGCGCACGGCCAGACGAACCAGGTCCGCGCCGGTGTAGCCACTGGCGCCGAGGACGCCGATCTTGATCTTCTCTGCCATGGCTCAGCTTTCTCATCCGCATTCGCAAGAGGTGTGGCCGGATGAACGGCCACACCACTTGCGCGGCCTCGAGCGCCAAACGGTGAACGGACAAAGAGGCGAAGACAACCCGGACAGGTCCGCGAACCCGATGCCGGCGCCG
>JBBSUS010000186.1:0-5537 GCA_038234195.1 Hyphomicrobiales bacterium
CCTACCCCGCGAGAAGGCTTCGGGAAAGTCTCGCCCGCTAGAGGTGGAGAACGCGGCCTTTACCGGGCAAGCAACGCGACGCTTGCATGACGCGAGCTGCGCCCATGACAGCCGCATCTGACAAGGGCGGAACCAGAAATGGACGACACGATGACCGAGATCCGCTCCGAAGATGGCCAGGCTTTTGGTGCGGCCGCAGAGACGAGCGGCGACGCCCTGAGGGCGGACAAGCTCGATCTCGAACTGGTGATGGATGTTCCTGTCACCATGCAGGTGGTGCTGGGCTCGACCACCCTGAGCGTCGCGAATATCCTGAAGCTCGGACGCGGTGCCGTGGTGAAACTCGACACCAAGGTCGGTGACCCGGTCGACGTGGTCGTCAACGGACGCGTCATCGCCCGCGGCGAGATCGTCGTCCTCGACAGCGAGGACCAGCGCTTCGGCGTCACTCTTACGGAAGTCGCAAAGCCCGGCGCGCGGCTGACGTCCAAGACCCAGCGCGCGGCCTGATCGCAGATGTCCGCAGTCGCAGCCTATCAGGACCAGGTGCCGGGTCTGCCGAAGAACGGCAGTGCGCGGGCCGCTATCCTGTTGATCGCACTCGGCTCCAGCGGCGCATCGCGTATCCTCAAGCATTTCTCGTCCGAAGAAATTCGCCGTCTCAAGGAGGCCGCTTCCGGCCTTGCCGCCATTGCCCCGGAGGCCGTCGAGGAACTGGTCGACCGGTTCCAGGACGCCTTCAAGAAGGCGCCCGGGCTCGATGGTCCCGCGCGTCAGATGAACGAACTTCTCCAGATCGCGCTCGGCGAGGACGAATTTCAGCAGCTCTTCGTGACAGCCGGTGCCGAGATGCCCGGAACGGGTCCGAGCGAGCCCGTCGGCAATGTCTGGGAGGCGGTGGCGGGTCTCGAAGGGGAAGTTCTGGCGCCGCAACTGGCAAGGGAGCATCCGCAGATCGTTGCGATCCTGTTGTCGAAGGTTCCGTCCGACACCGCCTCGATCATCGTCAGGCAGTTCGAGGCGGCCTTTCGGCATGCCGTGATGCGTCGCATGATGTCGCTGCGACCCTTGTCGCCGCCAGTGCTGACGCTGTTCGAGACCCATGTGCGGCAGGCCTATCTCGGCGGTGCCGCGACCAGCGACGACAATGGTGGCGGCCACACGGTGCTGGCGGAGATCGTCAACCGTCTCGACAAGAGCCAGACCGACGAATTGCTCGATGCGATCCGGTCGGTGCAGCCGGCCGACGCCGACACGCTGCAGAAGTTGCTGTTCGCCTTCGAGGACGTCGCGGGCCTTTCGCAGAAGGCGCGCCTGACGTTGTTCGATGCCGTGCCGACCGAAACCGTGATCCTGGCATTGCGCGGCGTCGAGGGCGAAATTCGCGAAGGCGTTCTGGCTTCGCTTGGCGCACGCGGCCGACGAATGGTCGAGGCCGAACTCGGCCAGGCCGTCGACGTGCAGGCCAGCGAGGTCGAAGGAGCCCGCCGGCGCATCGCGTCCGAAGCGCTGCGTCTCTCGGCCGAGGGCCGGATCAAGCTGCGCGTGTCCGGTGAAGAGGGGTGATCCGAAGTCGCGCGGCCGCTGCCATTAGCATTGCGTTTGCCATGATCGCGGCCGCCAGAGCGCCGTTCATCGAAAGACAACGGGTCGAAGGCTTGACTGGCCATGTCGGATAGCGAGGACAAATCCTCAAAGACCGAGCTGCCGACCGAGAAGAAGATCAGCGATGCGATCGAGAAGGGCAATCTGCCGGTCTCGCGCGAGGCGCCGATCCTGGCTTCTCTGGTGGCGACCATGGCGTTTCTGGCCCTGCAGTCGCGAGAACTGGGCGGACGGTTGTTTCTCACCCTGGAGACGACCTTCCAAAATCCGCTGCAATGGGACCTGGATTCGAGCGCCGATGCCCTGCACGTCATTCACATGTTCGCCTTGGAGAGCGCCCGCTTCGTTCTGCCGGCGACGGTTTTCTTCCTCATCGGAGGCGTTGTCTCGTCGGTGCTGCAGAACCCGCCGCAGATCAATCTCGAGCGCATTCGTCCCAAGTACTCCAACATCTCGCTGGCCGGCGGTGCGAAACGCACCTTCGGCCTGCGCGGTCTGACGGAGTTCGGCAAGGCGGTGTTCAAGTTCCTCACCATCGGTATCGTCGTCGGCACCCTGCTCATGTCGGGCCTGCCGACCATGATGAAGACCATGTACGCCGATCCGGTGCTGATGCCGGAGCTCATTCTTCAGCTTGCCATGAAGCTCCTGTCGGGCGTTTCGATCGCCACGATCGCGCTGGTGGCCGCCGATATGGCGATGAGCCGCATCCACTGGCGGCGCGACCTGATGATGTCCAAGCAGGACATCAAGGACGAGATGAAACAGGCAGAAGGCGACCCGCAGTTCAAGCACCGCCGGCGTCAGATCGCCCGAGACCGCATCCGTCGCCGCATGATGGCCGACGTCCCTCTCGCCACCCTCGTGATCGCCAACCCGACGCACTACGCGATCGCGCTGCGTTATGTGCGCGAGGAGGGCGGCGCGCCGGTAATCGTGGCCAAGGGTACCGACCTCGTGGCACTGAAGATCCGCGAAATCGCGGAAGCCAACGACGTCCCCATCATCGAAGACAAGCTCTTGGCAAGGTCCATGTACGATCATGTCGAGATCGACCAGATGATTCCGCCGCAATTCTTCAAGGCGATTGCCGAACTCATCTATTTCCTGCACGCTCGCACCGGCAGCAAGGTGAGCGTAGCGACGGCCTGACGTAAAGCTTGGATCAAGCCGCACGCAGCTTCGATCGTCGCAACGTGTCTTTCAGACGACCCGATCTCGTGCGTTCATTTACTCATTAACGGCTCGGCTCATGCTCGACATCAAGACACCGAAGTCCCTGTCCCGCGAACGGGCTCTGGCCAACGCGATCAAACAGGTCGTTGCGGAACTTCGCCTCGTCGACGTCGTCGACTATGTGGCGTTTCTCCGTCTGGAGCAGCATGGCAACGTCGCCGATCTGGTCTCGTCCTCGGCCGAACTCTACCTGAAGCCGGGCGTGCTTCGCTATGCCGACCAGGGGGCCGCGCGGCTGAGCTGGGGCACCGTGCCCGTCGTCGAACTGGCGCTTGAGTTCAGACATGCCGGCGTCACCGCGCATTTTCAGCTGGAACTCGGTGCATCGACGGCAGCGATCGACATCCTCTACCTCGCCTTCGACGACTCGGTGTCCGGCCCCGAAGAGGAGACAGGCCGGCTGCTCGACGCGATCGCCGATGCCCATCTCGTGCGCGGCAAGGCGAAGGCTCAGGCCTGAGGTCGGAAACGCTTCCCTCGATGCTTCGGCGAGGCTTCCAGATCGCCCGGGTGGCGATACAATCGTTAACGAAATCATAATTTTCGGCGGAATTCTCAACGTTCCGCTTCGGGTCGGCCGGGCTGCCAAGCTTCGGACAAGTGCCTTGCGGTAGAGCTGTGGCGAACGCAGTCAAAGCGGGCCGACATGACCTCTCTCACACTCTTTTCAATGGCGTCGCAACGCACGGCCTGGCTGGGCCAACGCCAGTCGATCGTCGCCGAGAACGTCGCCAACGCCAACACGCCGGGCTACACCTCCAAGGACCTCGCGCCGTTTTCCAGCGTGCTCGACGAGACGACCCTGCGGATGACCGGCACCTCGCCGATGCACATGGCTTCGCTCGGGACCATGGATGGCCAAGGGGGCATCGCCGGAACCGGCGCTCCAGACGACGTGGTCCGGCAGGAAGCCTGGGACGTCAAACATTCCGGCAATTCGGTCAGCCTCGACCAGGAAATGCTGAAGGCGGGCGAGATCTCGCGCGAGTATTCGCTCGACACCTCGATCATGAAGTCGTTCCACCGCATGCTCATCATGTCCGTGAAGAGCTGAAGCCATGTCCGATCCGCTCCTCTCTTCGCTCAAGATCGCCGCCAGCGGCTTGCAGGCGCAGTCGACGCGCCTGCGTGTCGTGTCGGAAAACATCGCCAACGCCCAGACCACCGGCACGACGCCGGGCAGCGACCCCTATCAGCGCAAGACCGTCACCTTCGAGGGCATGCTCGACCAGCTGTCCGGCGCCGAGATGGTCAAGGTCGCGACCGTCGGTCGCGACAAGACACCGTTCGTCGTGGAGAACGACCCGGGCAATCCGGCCGCCAATGCCGACGGCTACGTCAAGATGCCGAACGTCAACATGCTGTCCGAGATGGCCGACATGCGCGAAGCCAATCGCTCCTATGAAGCCAACATCCAGGTGGTGAAGCAGGCCCGCGAAATCATCAACATGACCATAGACCTGCTCAGGGGCTGACCATGATACCGGCGATCGGATCGACCTTCTCGCGCCTCGACACCGGCCAGATCGGTGCAACGGGGGGCACCGGCCTGTCGTCAACGTCGGGCTTGTCCGGAGCAGCCGGCGTGCAAGGGGCCGGCGCCGACTTCGCCAGCGTCCTGTCGCAGGTCGCCGGCGACGCCGTGAGCACGGTCAAGGGCGCCGAGGCGGTATCGATCAAGGGCATCAACGGCCAGGCCTCCACCCAGGCGGTGGTCGACGCGGTGATGGCCGCCGAGCGCACGCTGCAGACAGCGGTCTCCCTGCGCGACAAGGCGGTCGGGGCTTACACCGAACTCACCCGCATGCAGATGTGACCGCCGCGCCCGTGCCGACCCCCACAGTTTTTGCGTAGAATCAAGGACATCGCCCCATGCGCGCCCTCGCCATCGCCGCCACCGGCATGAACGCCCAGCAGACCAATGTCGAGGTCATCGCCAACAACATCGCCAACATCAACACGACCGGCTTCAAGCGCGCGCGCGCCGAGTTCACCGACCTGCTCTATCAGGTGGAGCGGCAGCAGGGCGTACCGAACCGTGGCGGCCAGGGTGTCGTGCCCGAAGGCGCCCAGCTCGGGCTTGGCACGCGGCTTGCGGCGATCCGCAACCTGCACATCCAGGGCACGCTGAACCAGACCGGCAACAAGCTCGATCTGGCGCTCAACGGCGAGGGCTGGTTTCAGGTGACAGGACCTGGAGGCGACACGCTCTACACCCGAGATGGCGCGTTCAACACCAATGATCAGGGCCAGCTCGTCACCCTCGACGGTTTCCTCGTGGACCCGCAGATCACCATTCCGCAGAACACCACCGAGGTGACCGTCAACGACAGTGGCGAAGTCTTCGCGACCGTCGGCGGACAGGCGACGCCCCAATCGGTCGGCCAGCTGACGCTCGCGACCTTTGCCAACAATGCCGGCCTGGCCGCGCAGGGCGGCAATCTGTTCCGCGAGAGCGCGGCCTCGGGGCCGCCGACCGCGGGCGTGCCGGGGGATCCGGGCTACGCCACCGTGCAGCAGGGCTATCTGGAAGATTCCAATGTCGACCCGGTGAAGGAAATCTCCGAGCTGATCTCGGCGCAGCGCGCCTACGAGATGAATTCCAAGATCATGACTGCCGCCGATGAGATGTCGAGCGTCATCTCCAAGGGAATGCGCTGAGCCATGGCCCGGCAACGCGATGTTTTACGGGGGAA
>JBBSUS010000187.1:0-5499 GCA_038234195.1 Hyphomicrobiales bacterium
GGCTGGCGCTGCAGGGCGTGATCCATCCTTCCAGCGTCCTCGACACCGGCAACGGCGTCACCGACTTTCTCCTTCGCATCGCACGCTGGATCGGCGAGCTGGAGCTGATCCTGTTCATGGTGGCAATCCCTTTCATCATGGGAGCGATGGTCGCAGCGGTGCTGCTCTTGCTGGATGCGCGCGGTACCATCGTTCTTGCGCCGCCGGAGCCGCCCGAGGTCCCGGATCTGCCGACCCAACGGGAACGCCTCGCCAAGGCCACCGGCGATACCAGCGACGGAGACGAGCGCGATGTCTGAACCTGGAAGCCGTCGGGAAGACCGTGGCCTCACGCCGACTCCCGAGGAAGGCGCTCGAGGCGGCGCCAGCCTCGTCATCGCCATCGACGGCCCGGCAGCCGCCGGCAAGGGGACGCTCGCCAAGCGCGTGGCCGAACATTATCGCCTCCCTTATCTCGACACCGGCCTCCTCTATCGCGCCGTCGGCAGGCTTTGCTTCGACCAGGGCATCGACCTCGACGATGCGGCCGCCGCCGGCCGCGTAGCCTCCGGGCTCGATACCAGCCATCTCGATGATGGCGCGCTCAGGGGCCGCGAAGCCGGCGAACTCGCCTCTCGGGTCGCTGTGCATCCGGCCGTGCGTTCGGCACTGACGCAATTCCAGCGCGGCTTTGCGGCAAGCGGCGAGGGCGCTGTGCTCGACGGGCGCGACATCGGCACGGTCATCTGCCCGAACGCAACGGTCAAGCTCTTCGTCACCGCGTCGGCACAGGTGCGGGCGCGCCGTCGCACCGACGAGCTCCTTGCCAAGGGCCGCGACGTCGACTTCGCCCAGATCCTCGCCGAGGTGCGCGAACGCGACGAACGGGACTCCGGGCGCGCCGCCGCGCCCCTCAAGGCCGCGCCCGACGCACACTTGCTGGACACCAGCGAATTGGGTATAGAAGCGGCGTTCCAGGCGGCGTTGTCGGTCATCGACCGGCTGATTGCCGGCCGGAACGGAGTTTGAGGGCGGGTTTCCGGAGCGCAGGCTTCGAGAGGCCACGCTTTCTTGGGTATTCTCCCGACTGAAGTCCCGATCCGCCAGATTGCGCTTTGGCGCATGTCTGTCACGAAGGCTTCAGAGGCGTTTCGCCGAACTTCGAGATCAGATTGCAGCGTTTGGACCGGCATTGCCGGACATCGCCGTTCGATTTGACGCATCAAACCTGCCCGGTCGCGGTTCCACGCGCCGACGAAGCGATGGTCCGCATCAAGGATGCCGCTTCGGGTTTTCGCCATAGGCACTCGATCCTTGCGGATTGCGGCCGGCGAGAACGAGCCGCTTCACCTGGGTAAACATTGAACCAGAACCCCGGGGCCACCGCCCCATGGCGCACCGCCGATCCGGACATGCCGACCAGAGGATGCGCCCGAACAGGGCCGCCGAATGGGAGGCTGAAGACAGGCCGGACCGGTTTCCTAGGAGACAGAATGTCGAACTTAAACCCGTCGCGCGAAGATTTCGCCTCGCTGCTTGAAGCCTCGTTCCATGAGCAGGACGTCGCCGAAGGCGCCGTCGTCAAGGGCACCGTCGTCGCGATCGAAAAAGACATGGCCGTCATCGATGCCGGCCTGAAGGTCGAGGGCCGCGTCGCCCTCAAGGAATTCGGCGCCAAGGGCCAAGATGGTGGCCTCAAGGTCGGCGACGTCGTCGAGATCTATGTCGAGCGCATCGAGAACGCGCTGGGCGAAGCCGTGCTGTCCCGCGACAAGGCGCGCCGCGAGGAGAGCTGGATCAAGCTCGAGAAGCAGTTCGAAGCCGGCGAGAAGGTCGAAGGTCACATCTTCAACCAGGTCAAGGGCGGCTTTACCGTCGACCTCGACGGCGCCGTGGCGTTCCTGCCGCGCTCACAGGTCGATATCCGGCCGATCCGCGACGTCACGCCGCTGATGAACACGCCGCAGCCCTTCCAGATCCTCAAGATGGACAAGCGTCGCGGCAACATCGTCGTCTCGCGCCGCACCGTCCTGGAAGAGAGCCGCGCCGAGCAGCGCTCGGAGATCGTCCAGAACCTCGAAGAGGGTCAGGTCGTCGACGGCATCGTCAAGAACATCACCGATTACGGTGCCTTCGTGGATCTGGGCGGCATCGACGGCCTGCTTCACGTCACCGACATGGCCTGGCGCCGCGTCAACCATCCGACCGAAATCCTGCAGATCGGCCAGACCGTCAAGGTCCAGATCATCCGCATCAACCAGGATACCCACCGCATCTCGCTCGGCATGAAGCAGCTCGAGGCGGATCCGTGGGACGGCATCGGCGTCAAGTACCCGATGGGCGTCAAGGTCACCGGCCGCGTCACGAACATCACCGACTATGGTGCGTTCGTCGAATTGGAGCCGGGCATCGAAGGCCTCATCCACGTGTCGGAAATGTCCTGGACGAAGAAGAACGTCCATCCGGGCAAGATCCTCTCCACCTCCCAGGAGGTCGAGGTCGTGGTGCTCGAGGTCGATCCGAACAAGCGCCGCATCTCGCTGGGTCTCAAGCAGACCCTGTCGAACCCATGGGAGTCGTTCCGCGACCTGTTCCCGATCGGGACGATCGTCGAGGGCGAGGTCAAGAACAAGACCGAGTTCGGCCTGTTCATCGGCCTGGAAGGCGACGTCGATGGCATGGTCCATCTCTCCGACCTCGACTGGAACCGTCCGGGCGAACAGGTCATCGAGGAGTTCAACAAGGGCGACATGGTCAAGGCGCAGGTGCTCGACGTCGACATCGACAAGGAGCGCATCTCGCTGGGCATGAAGCAGGTCGGCGGCGATCCGTTCGTCGAGCAGGCCGAAGCCGGTGACGTGCGCCGCGGCGCCGTGGTCACCTGCGAGGTCACCGCGGTCAACGACGGCGGGCTCGAGGTCAAGATCGTCGACACCGACCTGACGTCCTTCATCCGACGGTCCGATCTGGCCCGCGACCGCGACGAGCAGCGTCCGGAGCGGTACTCGGTCGGCCAGAAGATCGACGCCCGCGTCACCCAGTTCGACAAGAAGGCCCGCCGCGTCGGCGTGTCGGTCAAGGCCCTGCAGATCGCCGAAGAGAAGGAGGCCGTCGCACAGTTCGGCTCGTCCGACTCGGGCGCCTCGCTCGGCGACATCCTCGGCGCAGCCCACAAGGGCCGCGGCGACGAGCAATAAGACTACGGGCCAGGGGATCGCGCTGCCCATTCTTCGGCAGCGCGGCCGTCCCACGTGAATCGAACCCCGCGGTGCCCTTCGGCGCCGCGGGGTTTTTTCGTGGTGCCGAACCGGCTATGGCTTCACCCAGTCGCGCTGTCCGGCAAGCCCGGCTGGCGCAGTGCCGGCTGGGCCATGCCGATCCCAATCCTTCCAGAGAAGCTCTTGATGACCCTTTCAGACGGTTTCACCGCCATTCCTCCCGGCAAGGTTTCCGCTATCGTCACGGTGCTGGAGATGACGGCTCCGCCGGCGAATCTGCCGGACATTGCTGCAGAGCCGGACTGGCACTTCGCCCCGGTCACCGATCCCGGCTCGGACTGGTACCGCGATCTCTACCGCAGGATCGGCGGCGAATATCTGTGGTATTCGCGGCTGGCCCTGTCCGATGAAGCGCTCACCGAAACGATACAGCATCGGGCTCATTTCCTTCAGGCGCTAAGCCTCGACGGTAAGGCCGAAGGCCTCGTCGAGATCGACTTTCGCAAGAGCGGCGAGGCCGAGATCGTTTTCTTCGGCGTCACACCAGCGCTTGTCGGGACGCGAGCGGCACGCTTCATGATGAGCCGCGCGATCGCCCAGGTCTTCGGCCGCGGCATCAAGCGGCTCTGGCTCCACACCAACACGCTCGACCATCCCAAGGCGCTGGCCTTCTATCGACGCACAGGCTTCATGCCGATTTCCCAGGAGATCGAGATCGCCGACGATCCCCGTCTCACCGGGCTGTACGATCCTTCGATGGCGCCGCACATCCCGATCTTCGCACCGCGCTGACGGGTCACTGCGCGAAGCGGATAAATCCCCAGGTGCGGCGTTCCGCCGGATCAAGACACGCCACACTTCGACCGGCGGCGACAATGCCACGGCGCTCTAAGGGGGCGCGAATTGGCGTTGTTGCAGATCATCCGACGCCGTGGCACCTTCGGTTCCACCGCGTCATCGGCAAGGCAATGCCCGGCCCTGCTGCGGCGAGCGGCGGTGTGGAGCACGGAACAGGCAGTGGTTACGGCGCTCTGTGGGGAGGACCGGATGTTCTGTCGTCAATTCGCGAATGAAACGACGGCTGCGTTCCAGATTCGGCAGTGCCACGGTCGGCTGTGCCGGGGTCCCTCTCGATGAACCGCCAGGCGGCGATCGTGGATGCGATGGAATCGGCGCAGGAAGCGTCGCTCGTCCCCGAACGCTGGCCCGACGCGATCGCGGCGCTCTGCCGCGTCTTCCATGTCGACTGCGGCGCGCTTTACGTCGAGCAATCCACACCCCGTCATGGGCTCTACGGAAGCGCCGACAGTGCCATCATCTGCGGCTTCGAAGACCGGATGGTCGAGGCATATCTCTCGCATTTCAGCGTTCTCAATCCCTATGTTCGTTTTGGGACAAGCATGATGGGCGCCGGCGCGCTGACGAACGCACCCGCCGATCTCGCCAAACTTCCTGGGCGCGAGGGCTACGCCGAATTTATCCATGATTGGGCCCGGCCGCAGGGCTTGCATCACCTGATCGGCGAGACGATTCGTGGGGACGTGAACCAGATCCAATCGATCGCGCTGTGGCGCGGCGCCGACGTCGGCGCGTTCTCCGATGAAGAATCGCACGACTTCAGCCGTCTGTCACACAACATCCGACGCTCGATCGAGATCGGCGAGCGCCTCGGCCACGCTGCCGTCCTCATGCGGGCGGTCGGCGAGCCGACAACCGGCTCGTGCGTCGGCGTGATCCGCCTGGCACCGAACGGCCAGGCCGAAGCAGCCAATCCCTATGCCGAGGCCCTGCTGAGGGGACGGAACGGCCTGGAGATTGTCGGTGGGCGCCTTCGCGCTTCGTGGGAAAACGATCAGCCGGCCCTGGACCGGCTGCTGCGCGTGCAACCCGTCGGTGAGACGCCTTTCGCAACCCTTCGCGGCAGGAATCGTCACGATCGTCTGCGGGTCAGCGTCCTCTGCGCGCCGCCGGTGTTCGACCGGCCGGGCTTCGATTGTTCGCTTCACCGCCTGCTGCTCATCGAGGCGGTGCATCGGAGCACGGGCGTCGGCACACTCGACGCCGACCTCGATCGCGCAATGCTGTCGCAAGCCGAAACACGGCTGGTCGGCGAACTTCTGGCCGGCGGCAGCCTGCGCGAAATCTCCAGGCGGCTCGGCGTGCACTACGAAACCGCGCGCTCGCAGCTGAAGACGGTCTTCAGCAAGACCGGCACCCGTCGCCAGAGCGAACTCGTCGCTCTGGCCATGAGGGCTCGGGCCTGATTTTCTATCATTTGGACAAATTTTCTGGTGGCGTCACC
>JBBSUS010000188.1:0-5450 GCA_038234195.1 Hyphomicrobiales bacterium
ATCAGGCGCGCGCTTACTTGCTTGCGCCCTCGTAGAGTTCCAGGACATGGTCCCAGTTGATGAGGTTGTCGACGAAGGCCGACAGGTATTTCGGCCGGGCGTTGCGGTAGTCGATGTAGTAGGAGTGCTCCCAGACATCGACGCCGAGGATCGGCGAGGCGTCATGGACCAGCGGATTCTCGCCATTCGGCGTCTTCATGATCTCGAGCTTGCCGTTCTTTACCGCGACCCAGGCCCAACCCGAGCCGAACTGGCCAGCGCCGGCGGCCTCGAAATCGGCTTTGAACTTGTCATAGCCGCCCAGATCGCTCTCGAACGCTTTCTCCAGCGCGCCCGGAAGCTTCTTGCCGCCACCGCCTGGTTTCATCCACTTCCAGAAATGGATGTGGTTGAAATGCTGGGCGGCGTTGTTGAACAGCGGCTGGTCCTTGCCATAGGACGCCTTGACGACTTCCTCGACAGACTTGTCCGCCATGCCGGCCTTCTCGGCGAGTTCATTGCCCTTGGTGACGTAGGCATTGTGGTGCTTGTCGTGATGAAACTCGAGGGTTTCCTTCGACATGTAGGGGCCCAGCGCGTCGTAGGCGTAGGGAAGATCGGGAAGGGTGAATGCCATTTGTTGGTCTCCTTCAGTCAGTGTGCTCGATGGTCCTCGACGCAACGACCATCACCCTTGCGGGGTTGCGGGCCGATGCCGGAATTCTGCGAGACGACAACTAGCGCCGGTGGTTTCGTTTGCCACCATTTCGCCGGCGGATTTCTCGCAGCTCTCGCGTCGAAGCCGGTCAGGCCGCCAGCTTGCGATCAGCCGTTCGGGCGAAGGACCAATAAAGATCGCGTGCCGCGCCATAGACCGGCCCGATGTCCAGCGCGCGGCCGGCGATGCCGGTGACCGGCATGACCTTCGAATAGTTGCCGGTCGAGAAAATTTCGTCGGCCTCCATGAACGCCTCGACGGTCAGCGAAGTCTCGACAACCTCCATCCCCTCGTCGCGCAACAGCGTGATGATGCGCTGGCGGGTGATGCCGTTCAAGAAGCAGTCGTTGGGGACCGGCGTCTTCACCACGCCATCCTTCACCATGAAGATGTTGGAAACGCCGGTCTCGGCGACGTTGCCGAGCATATCGCGGACCAGCGCATTGTCGAAGCCGCGCGACTTCGCTTCGAGGATCGCTCGGGCATTGTTGGGATAAAGGCACCCGGCCTTGGCCAGCGTCGGCATCGTCTCGGGCGTGGGACGCCGGAACGGCGAAACGCCAAGGGTCATGCCGGCGACTTCGGTCATCGGCGTCTCGTAGAGGCACAGCGCGAAACGCGTCGAATCCGGGTCGGCAGGAACACCCATGTAGCCACCGTCCTCGGCCCAGTACATCGGCCGCACGTAAAGCGCGGTCTTCCCGTCGAACGCGCCAAATCCTTCGCGGGCGAGACGCTCGATATCATCAGTCGACATCGTCGGCTTCAGACCCATCGCGTGCGCGGAGCGGTTCACGCGAGCGCAATGGCGGTCGAGATCGGGGCTGAGGCCCTCGAACCAGCGTGCTCCGTCGAAGACCGTGCTGCCCATCCACATGGCGTGGCTGCGGGGGCCGATCAGCGGGGGATTGCCGTCGTGCCAATCGCCATCGAACCAGGTTCGGGTGCGGCTCATTTCCTGCGCCATCATGGACTCCCATAGGCCTTGAAGGTTTCATTCGCTCGGAAATACAATCCGGGATTGAAATTCACCGGATGACAATCACAAGCCTCTCTTCTGTCTTCCTTACTGCGCTTCGCTGAAAACGGCAAAGTCGTGGGCTTGGGCGCCCGCGTCGGACGCTCCACCGAAAGCGGCTCATCGATCAGGGAGAACGGCCGGGCCAAGCGGAACGCGGGCGACATCGCCCGAAGGGCTCTTGCCTGTCAGGATATCGGCTTGGAAATCGCGCCGGTTGGAGTAGACAGGTCGGCCGACCTTCGTTCACTACACCCAGCGAGAAAAGCGCTGCAGGCAGCGCCTCGCTCGCCCGTCACCGGGCCCCCGCCTGCTACAGGAGATTGCCCCGTGCATTCCGTCTACGTCTTCGACGCCTACGGTACCTTGTTCGACACCGGAGCAGCGGTCGCGCAGCATGCGGGCCATCTGGGCGAGGACGGCAAGCTGCTTTCTGACATCTGGCGGCGCAAGCAGTTGGAATATTCCTGGGTCTATGGGCTGATGGGCCGGGTGGAAAAGGATTTCTGGCAACTGACAGAGGACGCGCTGGACTATGCCTTCGAGAAGGTACCGTCAGTCGACAAAAGCCTTCGATCGACGCTGCTCGACGCATACCGCGATCTCGACACCTTCGACGAGGTGCCCGCGACGCTGAGGACCCTGAAAAATCAGGGCGCACGGCTGGCGATCCTGTCCAACGGCTCGCGCGCCATGCTGGCAAGTGCGATCAGGGCGGCAGGGATAGAAGAGCTCTTCGACGCGGTGTTTTCGGCGGAGGATTGCCATGCCTACAAGACGGCGCCGGCAATGTATGACCTCGTCACGACGCAATTCCGGCTCTATCCGGATGCGGTGTCCTTCCAGTCGTCGAACCGCTGGGATATCGCCGGCGCCACCGCGTTCGGCTTCAGTACGGTCTGGATCAATCGCAGCGGCGAGCCTGACGAATATCTCGATTTGCCGCCGAGCGCCGTCCTGCCGGACCTGAAGAGCCTGCCGACGCTGTTCTGACGCGTGACGACGAAGCCGATGGCGAATTTCCCGCAGGAGGGGTCCGGAAACGCCGGACGAGGCTCCCTTGGCCGCTCTGTGTCGTTATTATCACAAGATTGGGATTGTAAGTGCCACTGAGGGAACTTGGCATGCCTCGCAAAGGTTTTTGGGGCAAATACAAAAACGCCCGATCGGCACGACCGAATCGAGCGACCAATTTCAAGGCTGGAACGATGACCGACTTCAATTCCCCTCTCCTCTCGCGTCGTAAGTTGTTGATCGGCCTCGGCCTCGGCGCCACGGCTGCCGTTGCCGGCTGCACCACCGAGCCGCGTGCCGGCATCAGCGGCATCTCGCCCTATCCGTCGCCGAGCGCCAATGCCCGCAACGACCCGAGATATCTGGCCATGTATGGCCCGGAGGTGGATGATGGCTATCGCATCCCGGGCATCGACCTGAAGCGGGTCAACCCGCGCTTCTACCGCCAGGAGGTCGAGAACATGACCGGCGAGGCGCCGGGCACCGTGGTGATCGACACGCCGAACAAGTTCGCCTTTTTCACGCTGCCGGACGGTCGCGCGATGCGCTACGGCGTCGGGGTCGGTCGCGCGGGCTTCGCATGGGGTGGCAACGGCGTCATCCAGTGGAAGAAGAAGTGGCCCACATGGACACCGCCGAGCGAGATGATCGATCGCCAGCCGGAGCTCAAGAAGTTCGCCGACGGCATGGAGCCTGGCCTCAACAATCCGCTCGGTGCCCGCGCCCTCTATATTTTCGAGGATGGCCACGACACGCTGTATCGCCTGCATGGGTCACCGGAATACTGGACGATCGGCACCAACGCGTCGTCCGGCTGCATCCGCTTCATGAATCAGGACATCATCGATCTTTACGAACGCGTTCCGGCCGGCACCCCGATCGTCGTGCGCCAGCCGCGCGTCGCCTGATCGACCCCACATTCATCGATGACGAGGTTCGCAAGGCGGGGCATGTCCCCGCCTTGTTTGCGTTCGGACATGGTCTGGCGCGCAGAAGGATGCCGCAGAGCGCCGTCGCGGCGCAATTTGGAAAAATGTATTCGGTTCGATTGCGCGGCTGCGACGGAACAGTCGGCGCCATGATGCCGTTGGTCTGGAGACATTCCAATTCCGCTTCGCTTCCAGGGCCATGCGCTGCGCCGGCTTCGGTACAGGCCAGGCTTTCCCTCCTGTCGCGACTGCAAGCGGCAATGCGAACGACGAAGGACACGCCCCCATGCAACATGATATCTGCGCACTTTCCGATCTGCCGCCCGACGGTCTGACGCAAATCGAGGCCGGCGGACTGAAGCTGCTGCTCGCCCGTGACGGCGACACGGTGATGGCGACGGGGGCCACATGCACCCACAAGGGCGCGCCGCTCAAGAACGGCACCCGCATCGGCAATCGCGTGATCTGCCCCTGGCACCACGCAGTCTTCGACCTGTCGACGGGCGCGCATATGGAGCCTCCCGGACAGGGCTGCCTCAATCGCTTCGAGACGAAAGTCGAGGGCGGACGCGTGCATGTGGAGATTCCCGAAGGTGCCGGCGAGCACACGCCGGAAGTTCCGGCGGATGCCCGCAAGACCGGTGGCTCGAAGGTGTTCGCCATCATCGGTGCCGGCGCCGCGGGTCTGGCCTGCGCCCAGGAACTGGTGCGCGGCGGCTTCGACGGGCGGATCGTGATGATCACGAAGGAGGGCGAGACCCCCTACGACCGCACGGCACTGTCGAAGACCTATTTGCAGGGCAAATCGGACGATGGCGACCTGCCGTTGCTCGATGGCGGCGGTATCGCGCAGCTCGGCGTCGAGCGGATCGATGCTTCGGTTGACCACATCGACATCGAAAACCGCGTGATCCACTTCCATGGTGGCCAAGAGGCGCCCGCCGAGGGACTCTCCTACGACCGCTGCTTTGCCGCGCCCGGCAGCGACGCGGCAACCCTGCCACTGAAGAACGGCGATTTGCCGAATGTCTTCACCCTGCGCAGCCACGCCGATGCCAAGGCCCTCAAGCAGGCGGTGGGTGAAGCGAACGACATCGTCGTCATAGGGTCCGGCTTCATCGGCATGGAGGCGGCCGCCGCGATGATCCAGAACGGCAAGCGAGTGACCGTGATCTCGCAGGATCCCCTGCCGTTCCAGAAGCAGTTCGGCGAAGCCGTCGCCGGCCAAATCGCCAAGCAGCACCGTGACAAGGGCGTGACGATCCGGACCAACGCCAAGGTCGCTTCGCTCGAAGCGGACGAGGGCGCGGTCGTCCATGTTCATCTGGAAAGCGGCGACAGGCTGAAGGCAGACGTCGTATTGATGGCGGTCGGCGCGAAGCCGCGCACGGCCATCTTCGGCGAAGGCGCCGCCCACGGGGTCGTCGTTCGCGATGATCTTTCGCTCAACCCCAGCCTCTATGTCGGTGGCGACGTGGCGATGTTCCCGCTCGCAGGGCAGGGCTATCCGGCGCGCATCGAGCACTGGCGCGTCGCCGAACAACATGGACGCCACGCCGCGCAAGCGATGCTGGGGCATGCCCAACCGTTCGACGGCGTGCCGTTCTTCTGGTCGGCGCAGTATGGCCCGATCCATTATGTCGGCCACGCAAAGGACTTCGACGACGTCCATATCGAGGGCGATCTGGACGCCGGCAGCTACACCGCCTTCTACGTCAAGGACGGCAAGGTCGTCGCGGCGCTCGGGCGGGGCAAGGCCGACACGACCGCGGATCTGCACGCGGTGATGCTG
>JBBSUS010000189.1:0-5424 GCA_038234195.1 Hyphomicrobiales bacterium
CATGGTCGGTTTCGGGACGGGCAGATGAATTTTAGTGAGCAACGCACCATCCGACGAGAATTTGTTCAAAACGCCGGCTGATGTCCCCGCGCTCCAGTAATTGCCGTCCAGATCGACCGCACCCCCGTCGGGTCGGCCGTCCGCCTCCTGGAGTTCGGCAATGCGCGAGCGATTGCTCATCGCGCCGGTGGCGGGATCGAAGTCGTAGCGATCGATCCAGGGACCGCAGGAGTCGGAATGGAACATCGTTTTGCCGTCGCCCGCCCACGCGAGCCCGTTGGACGCCTTGAGTTCATCGACATGGACGGTGAACGATCCGTCGGGCGCAACTCGGAACAGCGCCCCGATCCGTTGCATCAGATCAAAACCAACTTCGTGAACGCTGCCGATCCAGAAGGCGCCGTCTGGCCCCACCTTGCCGTCGTTGAGACGAACGTCGGGACATTCAAAAGCGAAGTCCAAAAGCGGGATGGTCTCGCCGCCGTCCGGGTCGAACAACACCACGGCGCTTCGCAACGCGACAACCAGCCAACCGTTGCCGGCGAGCCCAAAGCTGCCAACGGACTGGCCGAAGCGCCACGCCGCCACCTTTCCCGATTCTGGATAGATGGCGTGGATGGCCCCTGCATGGACATCGCAACAGAACAGGCAGGCACGGCGATCGTCCCAGACCGGGCTCTCACCGAACTCGCAGCGCAGATCGCCGAGTGTCTCAATTCCAGTCATGCGAAGATCAACCGAAAGCCAGTCCTGGCAGCCAGAGGACGAGCCCTGGCAAGAACAGAAGGGCGACGATCAGACCGATGATCGTCACCAGGAATGGCAGTGCCTCGATGGCGTACTCTTCTATCTTGACGTCCATCAGAGAGCAGACGGCAAACATCGCCACGCCCATCGGCGGGGTCATGCCACCCAATGTGACGATGCTCATCATCAGGATGCCGAAGTGCACCGGGTCGATACCGATATGCTTGACGATTGGCACGAAGATGGGCGTAAGCAAAAGAACAAGCACCGTGCTTTCGATGAAGCAGCCGGCAACGAGCAGAAAAATAAGGATGACGAGAACGATCAGATGCGGGTCGCTGATCCCGGCGAGCATCCAGACCGAAATCGACTGGGGCACCTGCAGGAAGATGATCGCGAAACCGATCATGCCCGACATCAGGATGATGATCATGATCAGGCCGATGTCGGAGATCGTATGCTCGAAGGCCCGCTTGATGCCCGCAAGGCTGAGCTCGCGATGGAAGAAGAGCCCGATAAGGACCGAATAGACGACGGCGAATGACCCGACCTCGGATGGGGTGAAGACGCCTCCGCGGATGGCGTAAACCAGCGCAACCGGAAACAGCAGGGCCCATTTGGCTCCCCAGATCGCCTTGCCGAGAGATCGCATCGTCGGCTTTGTCGCGTCGGCCACCACATAGCCACGGCGCCTGGCGACGAGATAGGTGGTGGCCATCATGCCGGCCATCATCAGGAATCCGGGGATGATCCCGGCCAGAAACAGCCGGCCAATCGAAACGTTGCCGACGTAACCGTAAAGGATCAGCCCGATGCTCGGAGGAATGGTCGCAGTGATCAGCGACCCGACCGCGATCGCCGCGGCCGAAAATCCCTTGCCATAGCCTCGCGCGACCATTTCCGGCCCCAGGATCCGCGCTTCCATCGCCGCGTCCGCGACCGCCGAGCCGGAAACACCGCCCATCACGGTCGACAACAGGATCGCGACCTGCGCAAGCCCGCCCGACATCCAGCCGACTGCAACGTTCGAGAACTTGAACAGGCGCGACGTGATCCCGCTCTCGTTCATCAGATGCCCCGAGAACACAAAGAACGGAACGGCCAGGAGCGGGAAGCTCTGGCTCATGGTTGCAATCTTCTGCACGCCGATCGACATCGGCATGATCGGACTGGTGAGGAAGAACGTAAAGCCCGCGATTCCGATCGCAAACGCGACGGGCGCTCCGATGGCCATCAGAACGACGAAGACGAGACTGAGCAACAGCATTCGATCAGAGCTCCGAAGCTGGTGCGTTTTCGCCGGCGGTGCGGGTATAGACCAGCGTCGTGCCGTCGCCCCGTCGCCTGACTGCCATGAGAAGATTTCGCGCCAGAGCGACGATCAGCATCAGGCTGCCCGCGGGAACCGCCGCCGTTACCCAGCCGTAAGACAATCCGCTATCGCCGAATTGGCGCGCGCTGTTGAGCAGGGTGAGCTTGATGCCCTGATAGGTGAGAGCACAAAGGAAGGCGATGATGATCAGCGAGATGAAGAACTCGCATCCCAGACGCCAGCGATAGGGAAGCGCCCGCACCGCAATGTCGATCCCGATATGCGCTTTTTGGCGCATCGCGCGGGTCGCACCGAAGAAACAAAGCCAGATGAACAGAAGCTGCGCCAAATCCACCGACCAGACCAGCGGATGGTCGAAAAAACGCAGGATCGACGCAGCAAAGACGAGAAGCACGATGACCGACAGGAGGCACGACGCCACGACGAACTCGAGCTGAGACAGACGTTTGAGCATGGCGGTTCCATCGGGAAGCCCGCGCCCGAGCAGGATTGCTCGGTGCGCTTCGTCGACCAGGCTTATTTGCCGACGATGTCTTCCACCTTTTGGTGAAGGTCCGCGTAGCCGAGTTCGTCGTAGACTTTCGCGGTCGCCTGCTCGAAGGGCTTGGTGTCGATCTCGTTGATCGTCATCCCCTGCGTCTTCAGATCGGCTTCGATGGCCGCCAGTGCGTCCTGCGTTCCGTGCGATGCCACGTCGCCAGCCTTGAGAGCTTCTTCGCCAAGAATTTTCCGGAGGTCTTCGGGAAGGCTATCGAACCAGGCGCCGCTCGTCACCAAACCGGTGATCAGGTTGATATGATGGGTCTTGGTCACGTATTTTGTGACCTCGTAGAGCTTGGAGCCCTGTCCCGCAGGAAGTTGTGCTTCGACCGAATCGATGACGTTCTGTTGCAGGGCCGAATAGACATCGGAGTATGGCATCGGTGTCGGCGTCGCCCCCATGGCCGCGATCGTCTTTGTCCAGACAGGCGCGCCGGGTGTGCGCATGCGCGAACCGTTGAGATCGGCCGGTGTCTTGATCGGCTTGTTGGTCCAGAGCTGTCGCTCGCCCTGCCACCAGTTGAAGGACAGCACCTGAAGCTGCGAGCTGTCGTGCAACGCCTTCGCCCAGCCGTCGAAAAGTGGCGAGGTGACGACCTTGCGGATGCCGTCATACCCCGACGCGAGATAGGGGGCGCCGAGAATGCCGAATTCCTTCTGGAAGATCGCCAGTCGCCCGCCATCGACCACGACCGCCACCGGCGCGCCGGCCCGTGCCTGCTCGAGCACGTCTTCGTCCGGGCCAAGCTGCGAATTCGGGAAGAGCTTGACCTCCAAGGCCCCCTTCGAACTCTTGGCAACCTCGTCGCGAAAGCTCTCCAGGCCCTTGTAAAGCGGATCGCCGGTGGTGAGCGCCGTGCTGATGCTCAGCGTATAGTCGGCGGCCCATGTCGGCGTCGCCAAGAGCGCCACGACGGACACGATCAACGATTTCGTCACATTGAGCTTCATGTTCTTCCTCCCAGAAATCTAAGCGTCGCTCCCAACGCCGCATCATTTATCCTAATATATCACCTTGACGATGCAGGCTGTCAATCGCCAATCGGTCGACCGCGCTTGATCGCTCCGCCGGTGTCGATGAGCAACTTGCGGGGTTTGTCGACCATGTTCGAACGCACGCCCCGACGAGCCGTTGCGGCGCGCCTGTCGGCGTGGCTTGCGTGAAACACTCGTCTCAGCGTTTCGCCGTTTCAAGGCGATGCGACATCGGCCCGGCCAGACCCGGCGCGGTCGAAATACGCCGAATATCGTTCCCTGATCGCTGCAATCGCGCTCAATGTGCCCGAGAGATGCGCCCGCATTGCGCCCTCGGCGGCGGCCGCGTCGCCGTCGTCGATCGCGTCGAGGATCTGCGTATGCGCGGCCACGACACCGGTTGCCTTGCCAGGATCGGGCAAGTTCAAAGTGCGCAAGCGGTCGATATGTCCCGACCGCTCGGCGATCACATCGTACACCACGGGGTAGCCGGCTGCATCGCACAGCGAAAAATGAAAGTGGCGGTCGAGTGCCGCGAAACGGTCCAGATGACCGACGTCCAGGGCGCTCACCTGCTTCTGCAGGACGGCCCTGGCTCCGAACGTCGGCGACGGAACCTGTCCGCCGGCGAGCGCCTTCACCACCTCGATCTCAAGTGCCAGCCGCAGGAACTGCGTCTCGCGCGCCTGAACGACATCTATCTTCGTAACGACAGTTCTGGACTGGGGAAAGATCTTCACCAGCCCTTCACGCTGCAGCTGGAAAAACGCATCGCGCACGGGCGTCTGGCTGACACCATATTCCTCTGCAAGCTTGGCCCGGGAGAGGATTTCTCCTGGCTTCAACTGCAGATCGACGATCCGACGCCGCAGCGAACCGTAAATTCCTTGCGACGCCAAAGGGCGCGGCTCGACGGCGAATGGATAATCGAAATCGGCTGCGGCCGGTTCGGCGGTTGATATCATTGCAAGAGGCCTGCCTGGATGGTCACTTAGCGGGACACTAACAGAGCTTGCGAGCCCACATCAAATATATTAGCTCTTCACTGATGTTCACCCGCTGTCGAAATGCCGGGAGATGACCGACGGACGCGTCAGGATCGACCCGATGTCCACCGGCCTCCCGGTTCTGAGAGCGTGTTGCCGCAGACCATCCAGATGGGCGCCTTCGAAGGCGATCGCGCCTGATAAAACGCCGTCCAAGGCAAGAGGTAGACGATGACTAGGAAGACCTCTGCGGACCTTCGCTCGGCGCGCTGGTTCGCGCCCGACGATCTGAGGAGCTTCGGACACCGCTCGCGGATGATGCAGCTGGGCTATTCGGAAGAGGAGTTCCGCGGTCGTCCGATCATCGGCATCCTCAGCACCTGGTCCGAGCTCAACTCCTGCCACGGCCATTTTCCCGAGCGGGTCGAGGCGGTCCGCCGGGGGGTGTTGCAGGCGGGCGGTTTCGCCGTCGAACTGCCGGCGCTCTCGGTCGACGAGAGCTTCACCAAGCCGACGTCGATGCTCTATCGCAATCTTCTGGCGATGGAGACCGAGGAGATGATCCGCTGCCATCCGCTCGATGGCGTCGTTCTCATGGGTGGCTGCGACAAGACCACGCCGGGCCTGTTGATGGGCGCGATCACCGCCGACGTTCCGGCGATCTTCTTGCCGGCGGGGCCGATGCTGCGGGGCAACTATGCCGGCAAGCCTCTCGGTTCGGGTTCGGACGCCTGGAAATACTGGGACGAGCGCCGTGCCGGCAACGTCACCGACGCCGAATGGATCGGCGTCCAGGGTGGCATCGCCCGCTCGCACGGCACCTGCATGACCATGGGCACCGCC
>JBBSUS010000190.1:0-5421 GCA_038234195.1 Hyphomicrobiales bacterium
CGAACAGCGTCGCATGCCTGTCGTCCCAGTCGACGAGGATATCCGAATTGGGGGCCATCGAGTTCATGTGTCCGTGCTCCGACCGACGACGAAAGCAGGCATCCGAAAGCGGCGGCCTGCTGTGCCCTGAAGGGCGTTTGAAATGGTATGAACCAAGGCCCTGCGACCTGGCCGCCCGGCCATACACCAACGGCGAAGGTTGATCGAGAGATAAAACACGGAGAGGTTAATCCAGGTAGCACCGAAGAATACTGCAGTTTACCATGCGGAAAGGTTTCACGCCCCACGTCCCGCGCCCCTTTGCGCCATCGAGGAGCCCGGAGACGATACGGACGGTGACGATATCTGGATGCAGCCATCCGGCACCGTCGCACCGTTTCAGGCCGAAACGCTGGCAGTCGGACGGACCAAACGCCTTTAATGGCGGCCTTTCGAGACCGATCGCAGGTCGTTCCCGACCAAGCGGATGGCAGTGCCCCACACAGGATTTCGGTCCGGTTGCGAACTGCGCTGCGCGAATGCGCCTTTGCGGACCAACCTTCCCCAGTGACAAATAATGAAAGCCAGGTAACATTTCGCCACAAATCGCACGCAATGAACGTCACAAATTCGGCATCGGGCAAACGTTGTCGCAATGTTTATCGAGCGATTATACGGCCGTCGAAAGGAATTGGTTACCAAGTTTAGCGGATAATGGGTGGCGATGGTTACGACCTGCACTGCGGTGCCGGCCTCGACCTGAGGGATCGCCGCACTGATCGGATCGGGCCGATCGACGACGACGATGGAAATTTGGGGGAACGCGGTTGACCGCAACAGCGAGCATTGAGGGTGCGCGCCCCGGCGAGCGCCGGGTGGCACGGACATCGCGCCGTTCGTCGCGAAACGCGGCTCTTTGGGCCGGCGCGGCAATCGTTTCAGTCTCGGCGCTTCTCATCCATGGGCCTTCGCGGCAAGAGTCAACCGGCCATTTCGACCCGGCCACCCAGCCGCAACGACCGCAGGCGCTGTCGATGCCTCGAATTGCGGCGACAGCCTCTCGCGCGAAACTTCACGAACGAGCCGCAGGGTCAAAAGCCTTGGGCGGGCCGATCCTTGCGGCAGCGCATGACGAGCGCGGCGCTCGCGTCTTCACAGCCAGTTTTTCAAATGCTGGTTCGGCCGACTTCGAAATGGCGGAGCGCGGCGACCGCGTCACCCATCACAGGTCGGTCGCAAAACAGCCGGGTTCCGACGCCTCGCGTCCAACTCGAATTGCGATGCTCGGGCAGGATGCAGGCCGGAACAGCCCAAGCACGGCCCATGACTGGTTGCGTTCGATCCCGGCCAGCATAAAGGCCGCAGTCGCTGCTCCCATGGTGTTCGCCAGCACCGCACAGGCGGCAACACGCCCGTCGCAGCCGGCGGCGCTGGAACGCCTGGCCGCTTTCGACCCACATCCCTTCAAGGACAATAATTCCGATTCGTCGCAGGTGGCCGCGCTGGGCTACGCCGAAGACGTGCCGTTGCCGTCGTTTCAGTCCGCAGTCGATGCCGAAGCTGCGGTGGCCGCCGATGCCAAGCCTGCCACGGCCGCCGAATCCGTGCCGCAGAGCGCAATCGCTGCCGTGGCAATGCCGATGTCGCGTCCAGAGACGCAAGTCGCCCCAGGCCGCCAGGTCGCAAGCCTAGAGCCCCGGGATCTGCCGAGCGTCGAAACCACGGCCACCGACGCTCTCGCCGACCTTGTCGCGCCGCTGCCCCGGGAGCGTCCTGACTACAAGCTATCGTCGACCCCCGCGCCTGCACCTCCACCGGTGATGGCTTATGCCAGACCGGGCGCGCCCGCTTCTGCCGCGGCCCGCGACGATATCGGCAATATCGGTACCCCTGCCGTCCGCCCCAGCGCACCCCCCCAGAACAACGGCGCACCACAAAATGACGGCCCCAGCTTCTTCGAGCGGCTGTTCGGGCGCGGCGGCTCTGCGCAACTGCCGGGCGCCGGAAGCCGTATCGCGGTCTACGAGATCAAGACGGCGACGGTATACCTGCCCGGCGACGGCCGCCTGGAAGCTCACTCCGGCCTCGGCCAGATGCAGGACAATCCACGCTATGTCACCCAGAAGACCCGCGGCCCGACGCCACCGAACGTTTACAATCTGCGTCTGCGCGAAAGCCGTTTCCACGGCGCCGAGGCCATCCGGCTCCTGCCGATCAACGGCCGCAAGAAATACAATCGTGACGGGCTGCTCGCCCACCCCTACATGTATATCGGCCCCGGCGCCGACCGCTCGCAATCCAACGGCTGCGTGGTCTTCAAAGACTATGCGCGCTTCCTGAAGGCCTTCAAGAAGGGTCGCATCAACCAGTTGATCGTCGTGCCGAGCCTCGACGAACTTCCGACCTACATGGCGCGCCTTTAGTCCGCGCGTTTTCGCAGCACGCTGGCGCTCCGGGCCGCCCGTAAGGATCGGTGACGGTTGCGGTCTGTCAGGATCGGTAGGTGGCGACTTCGCCTCGGAAGGCTTCGCTTGCAGGCCCTGACGCGGCCCGTACGCCAAGCGCAACGTCCCGCCCTCCCGATTTACCGATGTCCGTATCGTCTGCGGCAAATACAGCCAGCTGGAAGTCTGCTGCCGATTTGCGAGGCGGCTATGCAGTTGTCGGTTTCACCCGAAGCAGGCGCAACCGGCGCGAACCCGATTCCGCAACCATTTCAGCCCTCGAAGCAAGACGGTCCTCAATCTCGACGCGGCGACGCAAACCGTTCTGGACACAACGCGATTTGCAATGGCCGTCGGCTCACGGCATAGACGCCGACAATGGAACGCGAGGGCATGAAATGGCGAACGAAGTAACGACCGCGTCGATCCTTGTCGACGATTACGACCGTGTGCTGGCGGGCTGGTTGAAGGTCCAGGCGAAGGAGGGCGTCAAGCGCACCGATCTCGTGTCAGCCAAGGAGTCGGAAAAACAAAGCCGCGATCTTCTGAACGCCATGGCGCGGGTGATGCCCGAAACGGCCAATGACGACGGCTTCGACCTCAGCGATTCCGGATGGGCGCCGGTCCGCGACGCGCTGGAGGAAATCGCCGAAAACCGCACCCAGCGCGGCGTCTCGACGACCGAAATGGGCTGGTTCATCGGCTCGCTCAAGCAGCCCTTCTTCGAGATCCTGCAGACCGAACTCGGTGAAAAGCCCAAGATCCTGATGAAGGAGATCTGGAACACGACGCGGATCGTCGACCAGATCGTCCTGCATGCGATCGAAACGCTGGTCACCAAGCGCGAGGCGATCATCGAGCGCCAGCGCGCCGAGATGACCGAGGTCTCAGCGCCGGTCGTCAAGATCTGGGACCGGATCGTGACGGTTCCGCTGATCGGCACGCTCGATTCCTTCCGCGCCCAGACCGTCATGGAAAACCTCCTGGACGCCATCGTGCGCTGGGAGGCCGAGATCGCCATCATCGACATTACCGGCGTCTCGACCGTCGATACGCTGGTGGCGCAGCATCTCTTGAAAACCGCGGCGGCCGGTCGCCTGATGGGCGCCGAATGCGTGATCTGCGGGATCAGCCCGAAGATCGCCCAGACGGTGGTCAATCTGGGCGTCGACCTGCCCAACATCAGCACCCGCGTCGATCTGCAGAGCGGTCTCGCCTATGCGTTCGAACGCATCGGTGTCGCGACGGGGCATCGGTAAGTCCGTGGCCCAGGCGAACGGCACCTTTCCCATCATCACGATCGGCGGCTGCGTCATCGTTGCCATTCGCGACGATCTCGACGACCAGGACATCGTCGCGCTGCAGGACCAACTCGTCGAAGAGGTGTCGCACAAGGCGGCACACGGGGTCATCATCGACATTTCGAGCCTGGAGATCGTCGACACCTTTGCCGGACGCATGCTGGGGGCGATGGCCCAGATGGCGCGCATGATGAACGCCCGTACGATCGTCGTCGGGATGCGGCCAGCCGTTGCGATGACGCTGGTCGAGCTTGGCATGACACTGGACGGAGTGGAAACGGCGCTGACTGCGGACCGGGCGATCAAGACGATCATGGCCGGCCGGGCATAGCAGCCGGTGCCTGATCCCCTTACATCGGTGACCTTGGCGAAATCGCAGGACGTCGCCTTTGCGCGACAGGCTGCGATGACGGCCATGGGAGAGATCGGCGCATCGGTGGTCAAGCGGACGAAATTCGTCACCGCCGTGTCGGAGATCGCGCGCAATGCCGTCAATTACGGTCGCGGCGGCCGCATGACCTTCGAAATCGTCGGTTCGGGGGCGGGCCGCCGCGTCGTGGCGCAATGTTCAGATCGCGGACCTGGGATCGAAGACATCGACCGCGCCCATTCGAACGGATACAGCACCGGCAAGAGCCTTGGCCGCGGTCTGGGCGGCGCCAAACGTCTCGTCGACCGGTTCGACATCATCTCATCGTCCAGCACCGGGACGATCGTCACGCTGGAATGTGGTCCACGATGAAATCTCTGCCCCTGACGGACGAAAGCCAGGTCGGGAGTGCCCGCCGAGCCGCGATCCACGCGGGCGAAGCCGTCGGGCTACCCGAAGAGGCGCTGGAACGACTGGCGATCGTCGTCACCGAAGCCTGTACCAATCTCGTTCGCCATGCGGTGAATGGCGAACTGCTCGTCGACGCGCGCGAAGCGGGAGGCAAGTCGCGTGGCAAGGCGTGGGTCACCATTCTGGCCATCGACGATGGTCCCGGAATCCCCAATGTCGAAGCGGCGATGGTCGATGGCTACACGACCGCCACCGAAGAGCCACGCGGCATCGGCGGCGGGCTCGGATCGATGCAGCGTCAGGCCGACAAGTTCGACATTTACAGCGGCTCGCATGGCACGACGGTCGTGGCAACGGTCGGCGACACCTCTGGCGCGGCAACGGCATCCCCCTACGACATCGCCGGATTGATCGTCGCGATGCCCGGCTTCGACGCCGGCGGAGATGCCTATGCGATACGGCCTGGAAAGCGCTCGACGACTGTGATGCTGATGGACATTCTCGGTCACGGTCCGGCCGCGGCCGAAGACGCGAAGACCGGCCTGAAGGCGTTTCATGCGGCGGGCGCCGCTTCGCTGGAGGACATCGAGTTGCAGCTCTCGGACGCGCTTGCCGGCAGCCGCGGCGCCGCCGCACTCATCGTCGAAATCCCTCATGCACCGGGCATCCTGCGGGCGGTGGGCCTCGGCAATGTGCGGGGCGACATCCTCGGCGCAGACGGGACGCGGCATGGCATTCCCTCGCAGCCCGGTATTTTGGGAGCGGCGACACGGCGGCCGCGTCCGACCGAACACGCCTGGCCGGAGGACGCGGTGCTTATCCTCAGCACCGACGGGCTGAAGAGCAGCCCGCGCGTTGCCGAACCGCGCTCGCTGTTTTTCAGAAGCGCGAAAGTCATCGCGGCCACCCTCTACAA
>JBBSUS010000191.1:0-5418 GCA_038234195.1 Hyphomicrobiales bacterium
GTGACCGGCAGCCGCGATCCTTGCGGAATCATCCGCCCGTCGCGCAGGTGACGGAGAGAACGGCATGGCCTCCAAGCCGATCGCGGCCGAGACCGCACGATCCGCGCAGGCGGGCCAGCAGGGACGCACCCGGACAAGCTGGCGTGGCTGGCATCGGACCGCTTTCGCCGGTCTGTTAGCGCTGACGGTCGTGGGCCTCCTGCGGGCCGAAGTGCCTGACGCTTTCACAGCCCTGCGGGACCAGGCCTTCGACGCCTATCAGCGCCTCTCGCCCCGCCCCTACGCCGACACGCCGGTGCGCATCGTCGATATCGACGAGGCGTCGCTCGAGCGCCTCGGCCAGTGGCCCTGGTCGCGCGACATCCTGGCGAAGTTGACCATGCGTCTTCAGGACATGGGAGCGGCGGCGATCGCCTACGACGTCGTCTTCGCCGAACCCGATCGCTCTTCGCCGCGCCGCATCGCTGAAGATCTCGTTGCGCGCGGCGTGATTTCCGCCACGGACCGCGATGCGCTGCCGGACAATGACGTGCTGTTCGCCGAGGCGCTGGCGCGTGGACGCACGGTGACGGGCTTTGCGGTGACCGCAGAGTCCAGCGACCTGAAGCCTGAGGTGAAGGCCGGCATCGCCATGCTCGGCGGCGGCGGCGAGAGTGGCGATCCGGCGGCTGGCCTCCGGCACTACCCCGGCGCGACAAAGAACCTTGCTGCTTTTGAAAGCGCCGCGAGCGGGAACGGCAATTTCGCCATCGCCGCGGCAGACGCGCGCACCGTGCGTGCGCTGCCGATGCTCGCCGTAGAGCACGGCCGCATCGTGCCGTCGCTGTCGCTGGAGGCGCTTCGCGTGGCCCAGGGCGCGTCCTCGATCGCCGTGCGCCGGACCACAGGCTCGGGCACCGCCTCGCTCGACGCCGTCGCCCCGCTGACCGTGCGCGTCGGCGCGCTGGAGGTGCCGCTGGCCGCCAACGGCACCTATGCCCTTCACTACACGCGCAATGTTCCGCAGCGTTATATTTCGGCCGCCTCGATCCTCGATGGCAGTGCGGCGCCCGATGCGGTCGCCGGTCGCATCGTCCTCGTCGGCTCCAGCGCCGTCGGCCTTGCTGACCTGCGTCCGACGCCGCTCAACCCGTTCGAGCCGGGGGTGGCGATCCACGCCGCCGGCCTGGAACAGATGCTGCTCGGCCAGCCGCTGATCCGGCCGATCGCTGCACCGGTCGCCGAACTCTTCGCCGCCGGTGTCGCGGCACTGCTGGTGGCTGGTCTCGTGGCGCTGGCACCGCTCTGGCTTTCGATCGGCGTGGTCCTGTTGCTGCTTGCAGGTGCTGCCTGGGGCAGCTTCCACCTCTTCGCTGCCGCCAGCCTGCTCGTCGACCCGGTGCCGCTCGCCGTCGCCGTCGTTGCGGTCTTCGCCGTGACGATCCTCGCCCGCATCGTCCTTTCGGAACGCGATAAGAGCCGGCTGCGCCACGCCTTCGGCCACTATCTGGCGCCCGACATGGTGGAAACGCTCGCCGCCCATCCCGAGCGCCTGAAACTTGGCGGCGAATTGCGCGAGATGACCTTCCTGTTCACCGATCTGGAAGGGTTCACCGCGTTTACCGAGCACTGCGAGCCGGAAACGCTGGTGCGGGTGCTCAACGCCTATCTCGCCGAGATGTGCGCCATCGTCACGCGCCATGGCGGCACCATCGACAAGATCGTCGGCGATGCGGTGCATGCCATGTTCAACGCGCCCCTCGACCAGGAGGACCACGCCGACCGCGCCGTCGCCTGCGCGCTGGAGATCGCGGCCTTCTCCAAACGCTTCGCCGAACAGCGTGCGGCCGAGGGCCTCAAGATCGGCACCACCCGCATCGGCGTGAACACCGGACCGGCGGTCGTCGGCAATTTCGGCGGCGCCGGTCGCTTCGACTACACGGCTCATGGCGACGCGATCAACACGGCGGCACGGCTGGAGGCCGCCAACAAGGCCCTCGGCACGACCATCTGCGTTTCCGCCTCGACGGTGGCGCAATGCCGGCGTCCGGCGGGCGAGGGTGCCCGCTTCCGGCCGATCGGCACGCTGATGCTGAAGGGCAAGACTGATGGCATCGAGGCCTTTGAGCCGTTCGCACCCGTTGCGGACGAACCGGCCGGCTGGCGCGAGGCCTTCGCCTCCCTCGCCACCGCCGGCCCGGAACTCGGCCGCGCGATGCGAACCTATGCCGAAGCCAACCCCGCCGACCCGATCGCCAGGCTGCATGTCAATCGACTGGCGCAGAACCTCACCGGAGATCGGATAGTGCTGGCTTAGACCCTACTCCGCCAGAGAGGTGCGGCCTTCCATCCAGCGCTGGTCGATCTCAGGCAGCGGATCGTCGTCGATCATCGCCTCGAAGCCGCGCAGGCGCTTGTAGATCGACAGGAGTTCGACGATCGTCGTCCAGGAATTGACCAGATACTGGAACGACGTGCGCACCTGCTCGAAGGCGTTGAGGATCTGGTTCATCACGCCAAGGGTGATGGCGCCGGCGACGATGGTCGGCGCAAGGATGATCATGGGGAAGACGACATCGGTCTGCAGATAGCCGAAGCGCGCGACGTTGAAGTACATGTAGTGGAAATACAGCCGGAAATAATTGTCGCGGACATGGCCGAACAGGTCGCGGACCGTGGGCGGTTGTGCCCGCGCCGCATCGTCCTCGCCATAGACGAGTTCCTTGCGGTAGGCGGCCTCGACGCGCTGGTTCTTGAACTCCAGGCCCGGCAATTTGATGCCGACCAAGGCGAGCAGGGCCGTGCCGAACGCCGCCCACAGGATCGCCGCGATGACCAGCGCATAGGGCACCTCGCCGATGATCGGCAGGCGAGTGATGTTTGCGGAGAGGGTGAGGAGAACCGGCAGAAAGGCGATCAGCGTCATCACCGACTGGACCAGGCTGGTGCCCAGATCCTCCGTCGTCGTGGAGAACCGCATCGTGTCCTCCTGGACGCGCTGCGAGGCACCCTCGATGAGGCGCAGCTTCGGCCAGTGCGACATGTAGTAGTCGTTCATCGCCGTGCGCCAGCGGAAGATGTAGTGGCTGACGAAGAACGCGGTGAGGACGCTCAACGTGATCCCGACGAGAGCGAGGCCGGCGAAGATATACATCTCGTTGTAGAACTCGCCGACCGTAACCGTCCGCGATTTGGCGAGCGCCGCTTGGATGAGATCGTAGAACGGCCCGTACCAAGCGTTGACCGCGACCGAGACCTGGACCTGGAAATAGATGGTGAAGAGGATCAGCGCCGAGCCGAGGATCGACCAGTTCATCCATGGATGCGGCGCATAGAGGCGCCAGAAGACGTAGAAGATCGCGGTGAAAACGGCGAAATAGATGTAGAACCAGAGGAAGAGTCCGGACCAGAACAGCGCGACACCCTTGTCCGGCTCGAGCCCCGGCCCGAGCGGCGCCATGCCGAAGACGGTGCCGAGCTGTTCGCCGACCGTGTACCAGAGACCGATGGCAACGGCGGTCCAGATCAGCACGGACCAGAAGAACGGTTTCGGCCTGGGAAAGAACGAGACGAACACCGGGGCTCCTTTCGCCGCGCGGCGGCGACAGATGACGTGTGCCGCCAGAGCCCGTCGATGACATCAGCGGATAGCCGGGCGGTTGATGCTATCTAGTCTCTTCGTGCCGACACATCCGGTTAAAACGCGGTAAGGCCGCAGCGCTGTCCAAGACGCTGCGGCGCAGGGCCTTGGACCGGTCGAACGCGTTCGAGAATGCGGCAGCCTTCAATGGGGAGGGCATGACGAAGAGCCGTGCCTAAAGCTTCCTGAGCGCAACCTGGTCGATCAGGTGGTGCGGCCCCTTGCGCAGGATGAGGTCGGCCCGCGGCCGGGTCGGCAGGATATTTTCGTGGAGGTTCTTGGCGTTGATATTCGCCCATAGCCCTTCGGCAATCGCCTGCGCCTTCTCCTGCGGGATCTCGGCGTAGCGATGGAAAAAGGATTTCTCGTTGCGGAAGGCGGTCTCGCGCAGTCGCATGAAGCGTTCCAGATACCAACGCCTGATATCGTTCTCGGCAGCGTCGATATAGATCGAATAGTCGAAGAAGTCGGAGACGAAGGGCACGGCCTCGCCGTCCTTCGGCATGTCCTGCGCCTGCAGGACGTTGAGGCCCTCGAAGATCAGGATGTCCGGACGGTCGACGGTGATGTGCGATCCGGGCACGCGATCGTAGACCAGATGCGAATAGACCGGCGCCGAGACATGGGCAGCGCCGGCCTTGATCTCCGACAGGAACCTGAGCATTGCGCCGATGTCGTAGCTTTCCGGAAAACCCTTGCGCTGCATCAGCCCGCGCTCCTGAAGCACCGCGTTCGGGTGCAGGAAGCCATCCGTGGTCACGAGATCGACCTTCGGCGAGGACGTCCAGCGGGCGAGCAGCTCGGTGAGCACGCGGGCCGTCGTCGACTTGCCCACCGCGACCGAGCCGGCGACGCCGATGATGAACGGCGTCTTGGTCGCCGATCCGTTGCCCGAAAGGAAGCGCTGTCGCTGGCGAAACAGCAGCTGCGAGGACTCCATATGGGCGTAGAGCAGCCGCGAGACCGCCAGATAGATGCGCGCCACCTCGTCGAGATCGACCGGGTCGCCGATCGAGCGCAGCCGGCGAACCTCGTCCTCGGTCAGCGTCATCGGCGCGTCGGCGCGGAACCGCGCCCATTCGACCGCCGAAAACACCCGATAGGGCGACAGCCGGGACGGCGCCAGCTGGTCCATCAGCCCCGCCCGGATTCGTTGGAAACGGCCCCGCCGGACGGCGTGCGAGACGCTTTCTCCTCAAGGCCCGACTGCGCCGTGCGGCGGCCGAGTTCGGCCATCACGTCCGACAGCGGCACGCCGCGAAGATGCAGCGCGACGACGAGATGATAGAGCAGGTCGGCAGCCTCGGACGTCAGGCGCTCGCCGTCCTCGCTGATGGCGGCGATGACGGTTTCGGTCGCCTCCTCGCCGATCTTCTTGGCGACGGCTGCGACACCCTTCCTCGCAAGCGAGGCGGTGTAGGACGAGGCGTCTTGCGAGGCGGCGCGCGCGGCGATGATCGTCTCGAGATCTGAAAGGGTAAAGGCAGTCATGAATTTTTCTTAAAGGCGGTCCCAAGGAAAGTCGATTCCGTGGTGGGCGGCTTGGCAGGTTCGGTTAATCGCGTGGGTTACTCGACCTGCGAGCGGCTCGACATCCTCGCGGGGCGCCCTTGTGGCACCGCGGCGCGCCCGCTTACAGAACTGCCGCGTCGAGCCGCATCGGGATGCCGGCGGCTGCCATATGGGCCTTTGCCTCGCTGATCGTATGGGTGCCGAAATGGAAGATCGAGGCGGCGAGCACCGCTCCCGCATGGCCCCTGGCGCCGCCGTCGACCAGCTGATCGAGCGTGCCGACGCCA
>JBBSUS010000192.1:0-5418 GCA_038234195.1 Hyphomicrobiales bacterium
CTCGGCGTATCAGGAGAGCCAGGACAGGAAAGAGCAGCAGAAGATGCAGGCTGAAGAGTACGACAAGCAGCGTGCGGACACCCTCGATCGCGAAATGCGCATCAAGGACAGCTACCATGTCGACCCGTCGGTCTATCAAACCGCGGCGGTCGATACGACGAAGCGGCCCACGCCGGCCGAGGCCTATGGGCGGTCGAGCTACGCCTACAATCCCGACACTGGCCGCATCGAGTCTGTCGCCGCATAGGCTGGAAAAGGTCCTGCAGCTTGACGGCTGCACGGCCTCATCATACGCAGGGATTTAGACCCTGCCCTCAAACCGTAGATCGCCCGCCCGCTGAACAGCGCGGCGGGTTTTTTTGCGTTCAGCGACAGGGATCATCACCATGAAGTATTTCGGTGCAGCCAGATGGTCCCTCTGGGGCATGATCGCCGCAGGTCTCGGCGACTCGCGAAGCGGTACGGGCGGCCAAACGGGCAACACCGACTCCAGTAGCAGCGGGCGCAGCGATGGCAGCGGCGGGCGGGGCGGTTCGGGCTCCAGCTCCAGCGGCGGCTCCAACAGCGGTAGCGGCGGAAGCGGCAAGGGCGGCAACAGCGGCGGCGGTGGTGGCATCGGCCCAGGCGGCAGCGGTCCGGGCGATCCGAGCGGCGGCGGCGGTGGCATGTCGTCCAGCCGATCCTCTGGCAGCTCTTCATCGAGCGGCAAATCGGCATCGGGCGGCGGCACATCATCCGGGCGAGGCACGGGCGGCGAAAGCGGCGGCATCGGTGGCTCCAATTCGAGCACCGGCGGGTCCACGGCTGGCGGCAAGACCGGTCGAAGCGGCCCTGCGACCAGCGGCGGCGGCAAGACCACCAGCACCGGCTACAGCTCGGACGTCGGGCCGGGCAGCAACACGCAGGGCGGCGGCTACAACGGATCGAGCGTCGGTCGCCAGTCGGCTTCTGTCTCGGATGGCGGCGGCCGGCTTGATGGCGCTGTGTCGACGGCGAGTGGCAAGAGCCTGAACGGCAACGACACCGGCAAGACCGGGCGCGTCGGTGGCGGCCTTGCTTCGGCAGGTGGCTTCGGTGGCAAGGCGTCATTGTCGGCGGCGCAGGATGCGAACCTTTCCAGCCGCATGGGCGGCACGGCTATGTCGCCCGCCCAGGAGGCGAACGTCGCCGGACGCATGGGCGGCATGTCGACGAGCACGGCGACCAACGCCACGATGGAATCGTCAGTCGCAAGCAAGGTCAGCGCGATCGGCGGCGGTCTCGCGACGGGCCGGACGGCGCTTTCCGCCGCGCAGGATGCGAACCTTGCCGGGCGTCTCGGCACATCCAGGATGTCCGCCGAGCAGGATCCCAACACGATGGGGCGGGCGGCGACTACGGTCGGCCGATCCACCTTGTCCGCAGCTCAAGATGCCAACCTCGCAGGTCGCCTTGGTGCGCCGACGACGGCGCCGACCGTCCAGGATAGTGCGCTTGGGGCTTTTAGTCCGGCGGTCAACGCGGCTCGGTCTAGCTTGTCGCCCATGGCGCCCACGGCCCCTATGCAGGACGCGAACCTTTCCAGCCGCCTTGGCACCGCAAGGATGTCGCCCACACAGGACGCGAACGTCCAAGGGTGGGCCGGAGCTGTTCCCAGCCGCACCACGCTCTCTCCTGCGCAGGATGCGAACCTCGCCGGGCGCCTTGGCACATCTCGGCTGTCGGAAGCGCAGGATGCGAACCTTGCACGCCGGATGGAGGCGGTCGGGCCACGCGTCAGTGGCCCATCGGCACGTCAGGCCGAAGACGCCAGCATGGCATCGCTGCAAAGCGAGCGGGCCAAGAGCGCGAAGAACTATGGGCTCGGCTTTGCCGGCGCCAGGCGTGCAGCCGAAGACACGTCGATGGCCAGGCATGGCGCGTGGCAGGACACGCTCGGCACGATCCGGGGCGCGGAGGCGAACAAGCACGGCTATTCGTCAGTCGGCTACACCAGCTCCTACGGCAAGCCCGCACGCGACGACCTGACCAGCATGACGATCGGCGATGTGCTCGGCTGGCAGGAAGCCCAGGATAAGAGCGCAGGCAAGAGCTACAAGGCTGACCGGACCTATGTGGGCGCCTATCAGGTCGGCAAAAGCACGCTGACCGAAGCGGCTGACCGTCTCGGTTTGAGCAGAGACACGAAGTTCTCTGCACCGATTCAGGATCTGATCGCGCAAGATTTGGTGGAGAACCGCGCCAATCAGGCGACGGTCAACGGTCAGGTGCAGCCGGACAAGTTCGCGGGCCGACTGGCAAACGAGTGGGCCGGCCTTGCCAACGCCACCGGACGCAGCGCCTACGCGGGCGTCGCCGGCAACAAGTCGAGTGTGTCCTACGGAACGACTCGCGGGCTTGCTCAAGGCCTCGTCGACACTGGCGCCGTAGGAAACAGCCAGAAAACGAGCCGTCTTGCTGCGGGTCCGTCGTATGACATAACCAGTCCAGCGGTTCCGACAGAACGATCATCCATTCCGGGCCGAGCCGGCATTCCGACACCCACCAGCCGCCCGGACCCGGCCGCGACCCGTATTGCCAGCGCCTTCGGTGAAGAGGTCCCGGCCTCGCTCGCAACGCCGGTCGGAATGCCGGGCAAGGTGAGCGCATCGGTCACGCCCGCAGTCGCCGCAGCCGCAGCACAGCGCAACGTCGATCCTCAGGCGGTCGCAGACTACGCCGAGAAATACGGCATGACGCCAGACAAGGCGGCCTTTGCGCTGACCCCGATTGAAAGCGTTCCCGGCTACGGCCCAGCCGTCAGCGTAGAGACGAGGCAGGTCGCCAGCGCCCCGCAGAATGTGCCATCGAGGCAGCTTGCGGGAGCCCCCGCGCAGGCTCCCGCGCAGGCGCCGGCACAAGCGCCCGCGCAGATCCCGGCACAGGTCGCCCCGGCCGCACGGTTCGCCACGAAGTATCTCGGAGCGCCTCCTGCAAATGTGCAGGCACCAGCCGCGCCAGCCAAGACGGAGCGGTCGCTTCCCGACAAGGTTCTATCAGGCGCGATCGACGTCGGCGTCGGCATGATCCCAGGGCTTGGCCTCGCGTCCGGCATCTATGGGCTCGCGGCGCCAGTTCTCGGATTGCCGACCGTCGGCGACATGGCTTTGTCGATGCGCGACAAGAACCAGTACAGCCTCAAGGATGACCTGAAGGATTTCGACGGGAACAAGGGTGGCAGTAGATCGTCGTTCCCGACACCTGCGGCGGTACAGGAAGAAGCGGCACCAACGCCAGCGGCGGCACCAACATCAGTGGCGGCACGCACGGCCGCAGGATTTGCCGGCAAGTACCTGTCGTTCAACGACCCGACGGTGCGACCAACCCCGCAACAGAAATGGGGATCGGTCGGAGCGCCAAACTCGGCGGCGTACAGCCTTTAGTGTGTGGCGGCCGCGACGGCTTCCCCGTCGATGGTGAGTGATTCGAGATGCTTTGTGACGCGGCGATCGTTCCGGCTAACGACCAGCTTGTCGATGTCATCCTCCAGAAACTGATCCACTCGCCAGCCATTCGCGTAGATAACGAAGAAGCTCGTCGAATTGCCGCAACTGACGTCGACGGCCGTGGTCTCGCACTTCCCCTTGAAGCAGATGTCGGCGCGCGGTGCCTCTGCCGATAGAGACCCATCGGTGTAGTTTTCGCAGCCAGCCCACGCCGGGCCAGCCATCAGAACCACCATCCCCACCATCAAGAACTTGCGCATTGCCTGGTCTCCGATCGAGCGTGTGTGGAAGGAGTCTCGCATGACGCCTCAACAGGCCTCTATGGCATCAGATAGTGCCGTTTCTACTGGCGCAACACCAGTGGGTTCTGAAAATTCTCCGCCGATGCCCGATCAGGGTCAGCCGCAGCAGCAGCAGCCGCGCAGCTTGAATGCCGAGCCGCAGCAGGCGTCGCCAGAGGAACAGGGCCTCTACAACAAGTTTGTCTCGAAGGCCTTCATCCTCGTCTACGACAAGAAGTTCTTCCCGGCCGTTCTGAAAATGCTGGAAGGCGGCGGCAGCCCCGAGGAAGGCCTTGCCATCGCGTCGTCGAAGGTGATCGCCCGCGTGCTGCAAACCGCAGAGGCGGCTGGCGAGAAGTTGCCCGGCGACGTGATCTTCCACGGGGCGAAGGAAATCTTCGAGGATCTGGCCGAACTGTCGCGACGCGCCGGCATCAAGGATTACAGCCAGGACCATGACGCACTCGAAGGCGCTTATTTCCAGGCGCTCGATCAGTTCCGCATGATCCTTCAGCAGACGGGCGGCATCAACAAGGAAGCCGCGCAGGCCGACCTCGCCATGCTGGAGAAGATGGACAAGGATGGCGAGCTTCAAAGCATGTTCCAGAACATGGCGGCGCGCGATGAAGCCAGCCAGTCGAACGCCCCGAGTGATGCTGAAAACCCAGTCGATGCAGCGAGCGAGCCGAATGGTGAGCCCGCGCAGGAACAGATGACGCAGCCGCCCAAGCGCGGCTTGATGCAGGGTGGAGCACGCTGATGGCCGGTCTTTTGGGTTTTCTCGCCGCTGGTGCCGTCGGTGGCCTCGGCGATGGCATCGTCGCAGAGGCGAAGGCCAAGCGCGAGGCCGCGATTGCCGATCTGGCGAACACGCGCCTGGTGCAGCGTGAAGATGCCGACCGCTCTTTCCGATCCAGTGAAGCCGACAAGGGCCGCAGTTTCCAGGCCAGCGAAGGCGCGCTCGATCGCTCGTACCGCACAGAGGAAGCCGACAAGAGCCGCTCGGCAACCGCCGAGCAAGGGCGCCTTGGCCGGATCGAGACCGTCACGCGCGACGACGGCACCACGATGCTACGCGATGGCGACAAGTTCAGCCCGGCGACGGATAGCGAGGGCAAGCCAGTGAAGATGCTGCGCACGTCCAAGACCGAGGCGCCGTCCGACGTTCGTACCGCTGAATGGCTGGTGCAGCAGGGCATCGCCAAGACGCCGGGGGAAGCCTGGGACAAGGTCCGCTCGGCGCGCGAAGGCGTGACGTCGCCGGCTGACGTCGAGAAGATGACGGAAGCGGCGGTGAAGACGGAGTTCGGCAGCTCGCTCGCTCCGCCTTCGCCTGAGGAAGTCCAGGCGTCCCGCGCCAAAAACCGCACCCGCATCTTGCAGAACCTTGGCCTCGCCGACGATCCGGCTTCGGGCAAGGAGAGCAAGCCGGGCGCTGCACCGGCCACTGTTGAGCGGCCGAAGGGCGTCACCGACGCACAGGTCATTGCCGAGGCGGCCGCTGCGCTCAAGCGCGGTGCGCCGGAAGATGCCGTTCGCACTCGTCTGAAATCCATGGGCATCGACCCGAAGGAAGCCGGTCTGTAATGGCGATTTTCGACGACCTTATTCCGACGCAGGGCGGCATGGCGGAAAAGGGCTCGCGCCCATCCACCACGGGCGCTGGCCTGTTC
>JBBSUS010000193.1:0-5390 GCA_038234195.1 Hyphomicrobiales bacterium
AGATCGGCGCGCACAGGCACCGCGATTTCGGCTGCCCCCGTTGGCGTCGGTGCCCGGCGGTCGGCCGCGTGGTCGATCAGCGTCCAGTCGGTCTCGTGGCCCACCGCCGAGATCAGCGGGATCGCCGAGTCCGCCGCCGCACGCACCACGGCCTCGTCGTTGAAACCCCAGAGGTCTTCGAGGCTGCCGCCGCCCCGCGCGACGATCAGGAGATCGGGCCGGGGGATCGTTCCGTTCGAAGGTATGGCGTTGAAGCCGGCGATCGCCCGTGCCACCTCGTCGCCCGACGTCTCGCCCTGCACCCGCACCGGCCAGACCAGCACATGCACGGCAAACCGGTCGGCGATGCGGTGACAGATGTCGCGGATGACGGCGCCTGTCGGCGAGGTGACGACACCGATCACCTTCGGCAGGAAGGGCAGGGGCCGTTTGCGGGCCTCTGAAAACAGCCCCTCGGCCTCCAGCCTGCGCTTGCGCTCGTTGAGAAGCGCCATCAGCGCGCCGGCGCCCGCCGGCTGGATGTCCTCGATGACGATCTGGTACTTCGACGAGCCCGGATAGGTCGTGAGCTTGCCGGTTGCGACGACCTCGAGGCCTTCTTCCGGCTTGAAAGCGAGCTTGGAGAAGCTCGTGCGCCAGATGACCGCGTCGATGCGGGCGCGATCGTCCTTCAGACTGAAATAGGCGTGGCCCGACGAGTGCGGCCCGCGATAGCCAGAGACCTCGCCGCGCAGCCGCACGTGCCCGAACTGCTCCTCCACCGTCTTCTTCAGCGCGCCGGAGATTTCCGAGACGGTATATTCGGCAACGTTCGAGGGGGGGCCGCGAACGTCTGATTCGGCCGGGGATTCGGGAAGAAAGCTCATGGTGTCATTGTGCGGACGCGCGATGCCACCGGTCAAGCGCGACGCGTTTGCCCGGCGGATGCGCAACTGAAGCCGCTGGCGGCAACCGGCATGCGCGATCTTTCGCAGCGATCCATGCTTCGATCAAAAGCTTGCTTTTTGACCGTCGAAGCCGTCTCGTCACATGGGCTGTGGGCGCCCATGCCTCTCGGAGGATGTCGATGCAGAAGTTGCAGAGCCGCCGTTTCGGCGCGCGCTCGGCGCTGGCGGCGCTGGCGTTGGCGTTGGCGCTCACATTCGCCATCAGCTTCGGCGCGATGCCGGGCACAGGCGCGCCGGCGTATGCTCAGGACATGACGCGCGGCCTCGACATGACATCGCCCAAGATGACCGAGGCGACGATGACCCGCGCCGAAGTCGAGGCGGCGCTGGACAACGCCACGCCCGACAAGCCGGCGGATCTGGCGCGCAAGCAACTCAACGGCCTCGACCTCTCCGGCCTCGACTTCAAGGGCGCGATCCTCACCGCCGCCTATATCAACGGCACGAACTTCTCCGGCGCCGACCTGGAGGGCGCAAAACTCGACCAGGCGTGGGGCCTCAAGTCGAATTTCAAGAACGCCAGGATGAAGGGCGCCAGCCTCTTCCAGGCGCAACTCGCCGATTCCATTTTCGACGGCGCCGACCTGTCGAACGCTCGTCTCGCCAGCGATTTCACCCGCTGCTCGATGGTCGGCACCGACATGAGCGGCAGCGATTTTTCTGCCAACATGCAGAACCAGTCCATGGGCATGATGCGCGGTGTCCTCAATTCGTCCAATCTCAAAGGCGCCAAGCTGACCGGCGCCAACATGTCGAGGGCCGCGGCCGAGTTCGCGAACTTCACCGACGCCGATCTGTCGAGCGCCGACATGCAGCGCATCGACGCGGCGGGTGCCGATTTCGCCGGTGCCAATATCGACGGCGCAAATTTCGAAAAGGCGGATTTGCAATCGGCGAAGCTGTCGAAGGCGAAGGGCGAGCCGAAGAACTTGAAGAAGTAGCGCCGTCGCGGTGGAGATGCGGTGGCTGGGCCCGGCGGTGGTAGCGCTCATTCCACGCGTTCAACGTCAGGCGAGCGATCGCTCGTGGAGCCATCCACGATATCTCCCGCGAAGCGACGCTGCATTGAAACGCTTCGTCATCCCGGGCTTGTCCCGAGGATCCACTGCCGCCAGCCGCATCAAAATCGTCGCCGGTGGGTGATTTGCCCCGCAGAAACGCCGGGCAGCGCCCTGCAGGCGAACTGCGTTGCCGATCCGCGCCATGAGCCGAGACGGGATGGATCGAGTGAGCCGTTCCGCCGCTCCCGCGTCAGGGCAGCGGGATGTGCGCCTCCCCCTTGTGACCCTGGTAGGTCGCCGACATCTCGTCATAAACCGCCGCGATCGCCACGATCCGCTGCTCCAGCGCCGCACGGTCGTCCTCGCCCAGACTCTCGATCAGCGACGCGATCGACCGCGAAGACCAGAAAGCGTTGTCGCGATTGTAGAGAGGCGCGTCCTCGCTGGTGCCGGGCGGTGAAAACACTTCGCGCAGGATCTTGATGTCGTGTGGAATGGCAAAGCTGTCGCGGCTGTCCTGATGCGAGAACAGATAATAGAAATTGTCATAGCCGCCCCATGTGATGGCTGAAAGGCAGAGTGAGCACGGCTCGTGGGTGGCGAGGAAGATGCAGTCCGACGGCGCCGGCCTGCTGGCGGCCGGCTGCTCGTAGAGCTTCTTCAGCGCATGCATTTCGCCGTGCCAAAGCGGGTTCTCGGTTTCGTTGTTGGTCTCGGCGATGACCGTCGACAGGTCGGACTTCTTCAGGATCGCGGCCCCGAAGATCTTGTTGCCGCCGATCACCCCGCGCCGGGTCATCGGCACGATCTCGGTCTCGATAACATCGAGAAGCGCCGTGGCCAGCTCGAGGGGATTTGCGACGGGCTGCCGGTCCGGCGGCACGGCCGCCATCAACCGACCACCGCCAGACCGGTGCGCACCTTCGGCCGGGCGTCCGATCCGATCCGCTCCGGCGGCGGCGCCATCCGCGCGGGCGGCGGGGCAAGGTTCACCAGGCTTTCGCGGATGTGCTCGACCAGAGCCGAGATCACCGGACCTTCGGCGTTGCGGGCGCGAATGATGCCGATCTCATTGTCCTTCAGCGCCGGAAAGCCGTCGCGTTCGGTCAGGATCCGCATGCCGGGCCGCAAAGCACATTCCGGCAGGACCCCGACGGCAAGGCCGGAGAGCACCGCGGAGGCGACGATCTGCGCCGACCAGGACGAGAACAGAACCTTGTAGCGGCGGTCGACGTGATCCAGCGCCTCCATGCCTTGCAGACGCCAGACGCAATCCTTGCGGCCCAGCGCCAGCGGCACGATCGCCTCGTTATGGACGTCGTGCGCGGCCGACGTCACGAAATGCAGCGGCTCGTGGCGCACCACTTCCGGGCGGATCGCGCCGACGGCGCAATCGGCGACCAGAGCCACGTCGAGCCGGCCCTTGTCGATGAGTTCGGCAAGGTTGGAGGAGGGCTCGCAGGCAATGTTGAGTTCGACCAGCGGGTTCGAGCGCGAAAAGCGCGCCAGGATTTCCGGCAGGAAGCGCTCCGCATAGTCGTCGGGCAGACCGATGCAGACGGTGCCCTGCATGACGTCCTCGTCGAAGGCCGAGATCGTTTCCTGCGACAGTGCCAGCATGCGCCGCGCGTAGGTCAGGAGCCGCGTGCCGTCCGCGGTGATCTCGATGCTGCGGCCGTTGCGCTCGAAGAGCTTGACGTCGAGCCGCTCCTCCAGCCGCCGCATCTGCATGGAGACCGCCGACTGGGTCTTGAAGACGTCGTTTGCGGCTCGGGTGAAGCTGCCGGCGTCGACGATGGCGACGAAGGTGCGCAGGTGGTCGAGATCGAGGGGCGTGCTCATCGGATGATCCATCACTCAGAACGATGCCTCACATTACGAACATTCGTTGGATTGATCAATATACAACGCTTAGGTTCTCAAGTGTCAGGAACACTTGGGGAGCGCGCTGCTTCGAAAGCACAGGAACGGGCACGCGCGAGCGTGGCGGTCGGCGCTCCCCCTTTTCCCGACATTCAGTCGATGGCTTTCACAAAGGAGTAGCGGCCATGACAATCGTGACGAAGAACCGGCCTGTGATCGCTCACCCGCTGCAGGCGGCGCAACTCGCATTGGTGGCCGTTCGCGCGATTTCCCGCTCTTACGCGACCCGTCGGCAGGTCCGGCAGATGAGCGAATTGCCGGACTACATGCTCACCGATATCGGCCTCAGGCGCGACGATATCTCGAACGCTCTCGCCGCTGGCTGGCGCGAGGATCCGACCTACAAGCTGGCGCTCGTCGCCGCCAAGCGCCGTCGTGGTCTCTGCGACTGATAGCGGTCTTGAACGGCCTAACCCGGAAATCCCGGACGACACGGATGGGCCTTCATGGCTCTCCGGAAGCAGAATGCAGACTGAAGGGCCGGGCGTCGATCGCACCCGGCCCTTTCGTTTGCGCGGGATCCAGATCGCCGCGTACGGGTCCGCCGCCATCACGGTCGAGCGCTCCGCTGGCCTTCGCCTCGACAATTTGGCCTTCGACTCCGTCCGGCAACGGGCCTGAGCTGATCGCTAGCTTCGAGGTTTCGGCACGTCTTCGGACGCGGCTTCGTTGCGAACGGCGCCGGCGCCGAAAAGATCGAGGATCTGGCGGGCGTAATCGTCCTGCATCTGCCGGCCCGCCCGTGCCAGATCGTCGAAGGCGGCCAGACCGTCCGTTGGCGTGTCGACGGCATTGGGTGGCCGGGACGGCGAAGCGGCAGACTGCGCGGGCGCGCGCGAAGGCGCCGTGGCGTCATCCTCGGTCCTGTCCTTTTTAGAGGCGTCGGCATCGGTCGGCGGACCTGCCATGCCGCGCATGAAGCCCTCCATCATCGCCTCGAACGGATTGCCGGACTCCCTCGTCTCGGATTGCCCGGCTTGTCCGGCCGGCTCGCCCCGCGGCCTTGTCCGTCCTGCGGCCGGTGCATTCGTCGGCTCCGCCTCTGGCGGCAGGAAGGGCAGGCGGCCGTTCAGGGCATTGGAGAAGAGGTCCGTCAGCGTTTGCGAGGACGATCCGAACTGCGACGACCGGCGCGACGACTGCGCATCGGATGGGCGGCCGAGGGCCTCCATCGCGTTGGCGCCGCGGCGCATCATCTCGGCCATTGCCGTCGGATAGTCGCCATCGGCCAGGCCCTTGGGCTGGCTGCGCGCCATGTTGGCGAGCATCATCTGCACCATGGTCTGCATGGTCATGACCGACAGATTGCGCATCAGCTGTTCAACCGCGTCTGGCGCCACGCCGTTGGCCAGCGAGACCTTTCGTGCGATCGCCGACGAGATATCGGATGAGCCGAACAGCGTGTCGGCAAACTCCTTGGCCGCGGTCGACTGCGCCGTCTCGGGACCTGGCGCCGTCGTCTGGCCCAGCAGCGGCACGAAGCGCTTGGCAAGATCCTGCCAGACCTTGGGATTCGTCA
>JBBSUS010000194.1:0-5387 GCA_038234195.1 Hyphomicrobiales bacterium
ATTGCCCGCAAGATGCGGTTTTCCGAAGCCGTTGCGGCCGGAATCCAGAACCTCGACGAGCACTGGAACGGTTCCGGCTTGCCGTCGCAGTTGGCGGGAGAGAGCATTCCGCTCTATTCGCGGATCGCGCTTCTGGCTCAGGTGGTCGACGTGTTTCAGACGTCAGCGGGCGGAGCGGTCTCGGCCGTGAAGGAAATCGAGCTCAGGGCAGGCACGTGGTTTGATCCCAGCATTGTCGCGGCCTTTCGGAGGGTTTCCGCCAATCCGACGTTCTGGACGATGCTGCGCTCGGATGGTTTGAACCGGGCCGTCTTCGATCTCGAACCGGCGCACGAGCGCATGTTCGTCGACGATGCGCTTCTCGACGATATTGCCGACGCATTCTCCCAGGTGATCGATGCAAAATCGCCATTTACCAGCGGACACAGCAAGCGCGTCACCCTGTTCAGCGACATGATCGCCGAACAGCTTCACTTCAATGACGAGCAGCGCCGGTGGCTGAAGCGTGCAGCCCTTCTTCACGATATCGGCAAGCTTGGTGTCAGCAACTCGATTCTCGACAAACCGGGCAAGCTCGATGGCGATGAATGGGCGGCTATGAAAGCGCACGCCGCTCTGACGGAGACGATCCTCGCGCGAATCACCGCCTTTGCAGATCTCGCGCCGATTGCTGCCGCGCATCATGAAAAGCTCGACGGAAGCGGTTATCCGCGCGGTCTCAAAGGCGACGAGATCGCTTTCGAAAGTCGAATTCTGGCGGTCGCCGATATTTTCGATGCTCTGACGGCGGACCGGCCCTATCGAAAGGCCATGCCGGTCGAAGCGGCGTTCGCCATCCTCGACGAGATGAGCGAAACAAAGATCGATGCCGTCTGCCTGATGGCTTTGAAATCAGCGATGGAAGCCGCAGAGTTGGCGAACACCGTCGAAGACGGCCGCCGGCAGCGATCGTAAGGCGGGAGGATGAGCCTCGGCCGCCGAGGGTCTCCCCATGCATAGCGCAGCCTCAGTTCCTCAAGCGCTCCACCGCCGCCCTGCCGTCTCCAGCCCGAAGAACCGCGGCGTGCGGGCGAATGTCGCCAGGCCTGCCAGCGCCGCGAGCTGCTCTGTGACAACGTAGAGGGGGATTTCCTCAAGGAGATCGCGATGCGGAGCCTTGTCCTCGAAGGCCTCGCGCAGCTTGGCCTGCTTGAGGATCGGGATCAGGCGCTGGAAAATGCCGCCGCCGATGAAGACGCCGCCTCTGGCCATGAAGAGCAGCGCGATATCGCCTGCAAAGCGGCCGATATAGGTGGCGAACAGGTCGACCGCCTCTTCCGACAGGACATCCTTGTGATGGACGGCGCCGTCGGTGATCTGCGCCGGGGTGGTGTGGACGGCCTCGGCGCCCTCGACCTTGGCGATCGCCCGGTAGAGATTGACCAGGCCGCGACCGCACAGCACCTGCTCGGCCGAGACCCGGCCCTCAATCCTGTCGAGATGCTGCCAGATGGCGACGTCGCGGTCGGTGCGGGGCCCCAGATCCATGTGGCCACCCTCTCCGGCGACGGGGATCCACATGTTGCGGGCGCGGATCAGGCCGGCGACGCCAAGGCCGGTGCCGGGACCGAGCACGGCACGGCTGGCACCCTCGATCGGATCGCCGCCGCCAATCTTGGTTCGCGAGGCTTCCGAGAGCGAGGAGATCGCCAGCGCCTGCGCCTCGAAATCGTTCATCAGGATGATGTCGTCGAGACCAAGCCCCGACAGCATGCTCGGCGGGCGGACCACCCAGGGACAATTGGTCAACTCGATCGCGTCGCCGTCGATCGGGCCGGCGACGGCCAGCACCGCGGTCTTCGGCTGGACCGAGGTCTTGTCGAGGACGCTGGCCTGGATCGCGTCGTCGATCGTCTCGTAATCGCTGGTCTGGACGATCGCGAAGGTCTTCGGCTCGGCGAAGGCGTCCCGCAGGATGGAAAAGCGCGCATTGGTGCCGCCGATGTCGCCGATCAGGATCGGAAACTTCAGGGCGTCGACACTGTTGGTGTTCGCTGCCATTTCAAGCCTGCTTCAATCGATTCGCACGCTTTCCGACTTAGGACATCGCGATCCCGAAGGCAAAACAATCCGGTCCATTTCGAGCGCGTCTCGTGGTCGGGCTCCCACGGAGTGCATGACGGCGAAATCCCGCGCCGCCCGTGTCGCCGTGGCGTGTGATCGAGCCATCTGCCGAGCAAGTCGCCCGTAATGTTGAAAGTTGTCAGCGCGCCGGGCGTTCGCTTGGGATCGGCACCCGGCCGGACGGAACGTCCGACGGGGCATAGCCAAGACTTGCGGACGCTGCAGGCGCGACGGAGGTCGCAGGCGACGCGGCCATCGCGGCGAGCGCCGTGCCGCCGTTTCTGCCGCTTCCCATGTCCGGGGCCATCGCGACGGTGCGACAGGCGTTCGGCAGATCGGCGAGCATCATCGGCGGCTTCGGCCGCGGCGGCTTGGCGCCGGGCTTCGGGGGCTTGGGCGGCTTGAGAGCGACGTTGAACCAGTAGTCGAGTTCGTTGCAGCCATCGCCGGTGCCGGTCGATTTCTGGGCGGTGCAGCCCTCGGACCCCGGCTGGCAGAACAGCCGCACGTGAAAATGCTCGTCATGGCCGTAGAAGGGACGGATCTTGTTCATCCAGCGCCGATCTCCCGTGACAGTCTCGCACAGCTTTCGCTTGATGCCGGGATTGACGAAGATGCGCTGAACCATGGGATCGGAGGCCGCAAGCTTCAGAAGATTGGCGTAGTGATCGTTCCAGATCTGGTCGTCGACGCGGTAGAAGGCGCCCTTCTTCAGCAGCGAGCGGAACGGATAGGTCTCTCGTTGTGCCGGCGTCAGCCGGACTTGCGGCATCGGACGGAACCAGATGTCGGCGTCGAGGCCGATCTGGTGGGATGCGTGGCCGGTGGGCATCGGACCGCCGCGCGGCTGGCTCATGTCGCCGATCAACAGGCCGGGCCAGACACCCGAGGTGGCGGCGGTCTTCGCGAGGCGTTCCAGATAGGCCACCAGGGCAGGATGGCCGTAATGGCGATTGCGCGACAGGCGCATGGCCTGCCAGTACGGCCCGTCGACGGGCAGTGATGCGGCTCCGGCCAGGCAGCCCTTCGCGTAGAAGCCGAAGCTTTCCGTCGGCATGGCAGAAGGGGCTTTCTCGCCACCGAAGACCTGTTTGGCTGTGGGCTCGGCCGCGGCCGGCGCCGACGCGAGCGTCAGGCCGGTGCAAAGCGAAAGGGCGCAGGCAAGCACCGCGCGCAAGCCCGATCGGCCCGTTCGACGATTTCGTCCCTTGGCCTGAACTCTCGTCTGAGCCTGCCGCATCGCACTCACCCTGATCGCCGCCGCGTTCGCCGCCGGAGCTGTCGCTCCGGGCTGTTGCCGCGACGCTAGGCCCGGCGGTTGTCGCGAGGCTTGCGGTACGGGGTCGGCCGCCGGTCGACGGCAGGCCAATCCAAACGCTGAAGGTTGGACGATTTCGTGGCGCAAGCCTTTGGGACGAAACCTTATTCGCCGAGCGCGGCCTTGACCTCCGGCAGATCCTTCAGCGGCTGCAGCGGCCGCGGTCCGATCTTCGCGATGATGTGACCGGCGGCTGCGACGCCGATCCGGGCGCTCGTCTGGTGATCGCGGCCCATCGTGTAGCCGCGCAAAAAACCTGCGGCAAAGAGATCGCCGGCACCGGTCGAATCGACGACCGTCTCGACCTTCGTCGCGGGGACCGAAATGCGCGTCTCGCCCTCGACGATGATGCAGCCTTCGCCGCCGCGTGTGATCGCGGCGAAGCGCTTCACGTCGGCGGCGAGACGGTCGATCGCGGTGTCCAGGTCCTCGGTCTCATAGAGCGCCATCGCCTCGGCGTCGTTGGCGAAGACGATGTCGACCGTACCGGAGCGCATGAGTTCGAGGAATTCGTCGCGGTAACGAAGAACGCAGAAGGCGTCCGACAGGGTCATCGCGACCTCGCGGCCCGCCGCGTGAGCGATCCTTGCGGCGGAAACGATCGCTTCCTTGGCTTTCGGCGGGTCCCAGAGATAGCCTTCGAAATACGTAACCTTGGCGCACTCGACGATCCTGGCATCGATGTCATCGGGACCAAGCTCGACGCAGGCGCCGAGATAAGTGTTCATCGAGCGCTCGCCGTCGGGCGTGACGAGGATCATCGAGCGGGCGGTCGGCGGATGACCATCGAGCGGTTTGGTCGCGTAATGGACACCCAGCGCTCGGATGTCGTGGGCGAAGATTTCACCGAGCTGATCGTTCGAAACCTTGCCGAAATAGGCGCCTGTGCCGCCGAGGCTCACGAGGCCGGCGATGGTGTTGCCGGCGCTGCCGCCGGAGGTCTCGGTGCCCGGTCCCATCGCGGAATAGAGGTGCTCGGCACGTTCCGCATCGATCAGCGTCATGCCCGCCTTCTGGATGCTTTCGCGCTCGAGGAACGCGTCTTCGGCGGTGGCGATGATGTCGACGATCGCGTTGCCGATCGTCAGGACGTCGTATTCGGCCATGGAATGTCCCGTTTGTCTTTGAATTTTGGCTTTCCTACCGGCTGCGGGCGCGGTTGGCTAGGCGGCAGGCGCGCGGCGGGCCGCTTGACGGGCGCCCGCTTCGTTCGGCCCGTTCGCGTTGCGGCGCGGGTGATGCACGCCTATCTCAAATGCCGACGCCCAAGGAGCCCGCGCCGATGATCTTCACCTCTGCAACCCAGGCCTTTTCCGACATCTTCTCTGCGCCCTTCCGAGCGGTGCTTTGGAAGACGCTCGGGCTGACGGCTGCGGTCCTGATCGGCCTGTGGTTCGCGATCGGCTCTGTCGCGGAATGGTTGGCAGTGCCGTTCCTGTCGCATCTCTTCCCGGAGGACGCCTCGTGGGCCCAGGAGGCGGGAACGCTCGCGGGCTTCCTGGCAGGGCTGGCGCTCGCGGTGTTGCTGGCCTTCCTGATCGCGCCGATCAGCGCCCTGATCGCCTCGCTTTTTCTCGACGACGTTGCCGAGGTCGTCGAGCGCGAGACCTATCCCGAGGTGCCGGAGGGCCGCGCGATGGCGCTCATCCCAGGGCTTCTCGCCTCGGTGAAATTCCTCGGCGTCGTCCTTCTCGGCAACCTCCTCGCCTTCGCGCTGTTGCTGATTCCCGGGATCAACATTGCCGCCTTCTTCCTGGTCAACGGCTACCTTCTGGGTCGTGAGTATTTCGAGTTCGCGGCGATGCGCTATCGCTCGCAAGCCGAGGCGAAAGCGCTGCGGGCGCGCTACAGGACCACCGTCTTTTTCGGTGGCCTCGTCGTGGCGGCTTTCCTCGCCGTGCCGCTTCTCAATCTTTTGACGCCGCTGTTTGCCGCCGCGATGATGGTGCATCTGCACCAGCGCGTG
>JBBSUS010000195.1:0-5387 GCA_038234195.1 Hyphomicrobiales bacterium
CGCCTGGCGCAGCGCCTCGACCTGATCGCGCATCAGCGCGATGAGTGGTGAAACGACGATGCCGACGCCCGGTCGGCAGAGCGCTGGAATCTGGTAGCACATGGATTTGCCGGCTCCCGTCGGAAACAGCACCACCGCGTCGCCGCCTGAAACAATCTGGTCGATGACCGCCGCCTGCTCGCCGCGAAAGGCCAGGTGTCCGAAGACGTCGCGCAGGACGTCGAGGGGTGGGCGCCCCACCCAACTGGCAAGGGCGTCATGGTCTTGCTCCGGTGACACGGCGCGATCGCCACTTGGAGGCTCGCCTGCGCCAGCCGCCTGATCTGTATATTGTGTGGGATCGAATTCGGCCGGATCGTAGCCAGCGCCAGGATCATAGCTGTCGAATGGGTCATCCTGATGCGGCGGCGCGCCGTCGTCCGGCGGAATGGGCCGGCTCGTCGGTTGGGGCATGGAAAGTCTCCGGGAATCACTGCGTCCAGTGTCGGTGATCCATCGCCAAGGCGCAACTGCGGCGCAACCGCATTGCATCGGGTCGGATGATCCGTCACAAACCGCACGACACCCTTACGGATTGCCGTCGCAGGAGAGGAAACACCCATGGCCAAGTCGTCCTATCGCATCGCCGTGATCGCCGGCGACGGCATCGGCACCGAGGTGATGCCAGAGGGGCTGAGAGCGCTGGAGGCGGCCGGCAAAAAGTTCGGAATCGAATTGGCCTTCGACCATTTCGATTTCGCCACCTGCGACTATTACGCCAGGCACGGCCAGATGATGCCGGACGACTGGAAGGCTAAGATCGGCGGCCACGACGCGATCTTCTTCGGCGCGGTCGGTTGGCCCGACACGGTGCCGGACCACGTCTCGCTCTGGGGCTCGTTGCTCCTGTTCCGCCGCGAGTTCGACCAATACGTCAATCTGCGCCCGGCCAAGCTGATGCCGGGGGTGAAGTCGCCGCTTGCGGGTCGCGAGCCGGGCGACATCGACATGTACATCGTGCGTGAAAACACCGAGGGAGAGTATTCGGCGATCGGCGGGCGGATGTACGAAGGCACCGAGCGAGAGATCGTCATGCAGGAAACGGTGATGAGCCGCGTCGGCGTCGACCGGATCTTGAAATACGCCTTCGAGCTCGCGATGAAGCGCGACCGCAAGAAGCTGACCTCGGCGACGAAGTCCAATGGCATCTCGATCACCATGCCGTACTGGGACGAGCGCTTCGCTGAAATGAAGAAGGCCTATCCAGACATTGCGACGGACAAGTATCACATCGATATTCTGACGGCGCATTTCGTCCTGAACCCGGACCGCTTCGACGTCGTGGTCGCGTCGAATCTCTTCGGCGACATCCTTTCCGACCTGGGTCCGGCCTGCACCGGCACGATCGGCATCGCCCCGTCCGGCAAGATCCACCCGGTGGGCAAGTTCCCCTCGCTCTTCGAGCCGGTGCACGGCTCGGCGCCGGATATCGCCGGCAAGGGCATCGCCAACCCGATTGGCCAGATCTGGGCCGGCGCGATGATGCTCGACCATTTCGGACACACCGATGCGGGCGCGGCGATCGTGACGGCGATTGAAAAGACGCTTGCCGACCCCGCGACCCGGACCGGCGATCTCGGTGGGTCGGCGAACACCGAGACCTGCGGCAAAGCGGTCGCGACGGCGATCTGAGGCAAGCGATGTAAAGGGGGCGGATGGCGCCTTGCGACGCGCAGGGGCCGCCGGACCGAAGGCATGAAAAAAGGGAATTGTGCGATGCGTCTCTTCTTCAGCCCGGAGCAGTTGGGCCATCGGCCAACCCAATACGGCGTCCACGGTCGTCTGGTGCGGCCGGTCGAAATCCCCGAACGCGGCGAAACGCTGCTGGCCTCGCTGGCCGACCTCGGGCTTGCGGCAGAATCGCCCGTGATTGATGACGACGCGCCGATCCGCGCGGTCCATGCGGGCCATTATCTCGACTTCCTGGCAACAGCCTATGAGCGCTTTCAGGACCTGCCCAATGCCGGGCCGGAGGTGCTGCCGAACGTTCATCCGTATTTTTCGGGGGCGGGCAGTCTCTGCGCACGGCCGACGCCCAAGGTGAAGGGAATTATCGGCCAGACCGGCTGGTACATCGGCGATCTGTCCTGCGGGATGATGGCTGGCAGCTTCATGGCGGCAAAGGCTTCGGCGATGAGCGCTGCTTCGGCCGCCCGCGCCGTTCTGGAAGAGTCGGAGCGCCCGATCAACACTGAGCAAGCGCCTGCCGCCTTTGCCCTGTGTCGCCCTCCGGGCCATCATGCCTACCCGGACCGGGCAAACGGCTTCTGCTTTTTCAACAACGCCGCCATCGCCGCGCAAATCCTGCGCGCGCGCTTCGAGAGGGTCGCGATCCTCGATTTCGACACCCATCATGGCGACGGAACCCAGGCAATCTTCTACGAGCGCGACGACGTGTTCTTCGGCTCCACCCATACCGATCCGGTGAACTACTACCCGCATTTCTTCGGCTATGCCGACGAGCGCGGTCACGGGGCCGGGGAGGGGTTCAACCTGAATCTGCCGCTTGCGCCGGGCTCGGGCGACGACATCTTCGTGGCCGCTGTCGATCGCCTGGCCGAGGCGGCGACGCGCTTCGCCGCCGAGGCGCTCGTCATATCGGCCGGATGGGACGCCCATCGCGACGATCCTCTCTCCAAGCTCGACGTGTCGACAGACGCCTATCGGCGTGTCGGCGAGCGGCTTGGCCAACTGGCGCTTCCGGCGGTCATCGTTCAGGAGGGTGGGTACTCGCTCGCCGCCGTCGCGCAAGCTGCACCCGCATTCATTGCGGCCTATCGCGGTGTGTGACGTATAAATCGGCGATTGATTGAAACACCATGCGCCCATTTACCGTTCATTCACTATGATGACCTTTAGTCGGGAACTGCGCGTACGGGAACCTTAGAAGATTCATTCACAGGCAAGGGCTTTCCCGCAAGGTTGGCAACCGATCGACGCAGCGGTCGTGGCCCGAGGAGAGCCGTGTGTTGGATACCTTATCCGTCCAGACCGAGAACACGATCTTCGTCGATCTCGACGGCACGCTGATCCGCAGCGACCTTCTGTGGGAGACGCTGTTTCTCACTGCGCGTCAAAATCCCCTGCAACTTTTAAGGGTGCCCGGCTGGGCACTGTCCGGCAAGGCGCGGCTTAAGTCGGAACTGGCAGGTTCATGCGAGTTCGATGCTTCGACATTGCCCTATCGTTCTTGTGTGATCGACGCGCTGACGAAGGCCAAGGCTGCTGGCCGAAGGATCGTGCTGGCAACCGGTGCCAACGAAAGGCTCGCACACGCCGTCGCCGATCACCTTGGCCTGTTCGACGCCGTGATGGCCTCCGGCGACGACGTGAACCTCACCGCCGAGCGCAAGCTCGAACGCATCCGTGCCGAGAACGGCGAGGCGGGGTTCGACTACTACGGCAATTCGCATGAAGACCTTTGCCTCCTGGAGCAGGCCGAATTTGCAACCGTCGTTGCGCCGGACAGGTCGGCGGCACGCTGGCACGCCCGCACGGGGGCAGAAAGAATGGACGACGAGGGCAGCAAGTGGAAGCCGGCGCTGAAGGCGCTGAGGCCCCATCAATGGATGAAGAACGTCCTGATCTTCGTGCCGCTGGCGCTTAACCACGAATTCTTCGACCTGACCCTCGTCGCCGGCGCGATTCTGGCCTTCGTCAGCTTCTCGCTGGCGGCGTCGGCCGTCTATCTGGTCAACGATCTTCTCGACCTCACCGCCGATCGCCGCCACAGAACCAAGCGCAACCGGCCCTTCGCCAGCGGATCCCTGTCGATCCCGACGGGTCTCGCGATGGTCGCAGGTCTGCTGGCCGTCTCCGTGGCGATCTCGACGCTCCTACCCATCGGCTTCTTCGTCGTGATGTGCGGCTACATGGTTACGACCACCGCCTACAGCTTTGTTCTGAAGCGGATGCTGCTCGTCGACGTCATGACTCTGGCCGCGCTCTATAGCTTCCGCATCATCGCCGGCTCGGAGGCAACCGCCGTCGATGCCTCGTTCTGGCTGCTGGCCTTCGCGATGTTCTTCTTCCTGTCGCTGGCGCTGGTCAAACGCTATACCGAGCTGCAGGATTTTGGCACAGGCGCGGACCGCTCCACGACAGGTCGCGGCTATGTCGACGGGGATCTGGAAACCCTGGCCCAGGCCGGCATGGCCTCCGGTTTTGCCTCGGTCATGGTTCTGGCGCTCTACATCGACAGCGCCGAGGTCAAGCAGCATTACAGCGAGCCCTATTTCGTCTGGCCGCTTTGCCCGCTGGTCCTCTACATCATCGTCCGCATCTGGATTCTTGCGCGCCGCAATCAGATGCACGACGACCCTGTGGTGTTCATCCTGAACGACTGGCGCAGCCAGCTGATGATCGCGATCGGCGGCGTCATGTTCATGATCGCCGCTTATGTCTGAAAGACCGTTCCAGAGCTGGGGCGGACGCCGCCGAGCCGATCGGAGCGCGCTCGCGGCTGCAGTCTGGCCAGGTGACTCTGCTCCGCCCGGGGCGATGGGGACGGCGGAGGGGCGATTTGTCCTGCCCTACGGCAATGGCCGGTCCTATGGCGACAGCTGCCATAACGATGAGGGCTTGCTGATCGACAGCCGCGACCGCTCTCGCATCCTCGCCTTCGATCCAATCCTGGGAACCTTGACGGCCGATGCCGGGGTGTTGTTGGCTGGGATCACCCGGCATGTGGCGTCGTCCGGATGGTTCCTTCCCGTTTCGCCCGGTACTCAGTTCGTCACCTTGGGTGGCGCCATCGCCAACGACATCCATGGCAAGAACCACCATCGCCGCGGGACTTTTGGCCGTTGGGTGCAATCCTTCGAGCTCGAGCGTTCTGATCGAGGTCGGCTGCATTGTTCGCCGGACGAGAATCCCGAAATCTTTTCAGCGACGATCTCCGGTATGGGGCTGACCGGCCTGATCCGAACGGCGACGATCAGGCTTTTGAAGGTGCCGTCGCTCTCGATCGTCCAGACCACGACGCGCTTCGACCGGCTCGCCGAGTATTTTGCGCTGGCGCCAGCGGCGGACGAACGCCACGAATACGCCGTTGCCTGGATCGACAGCCTGAAGACCGGACGCTCCCTGGGGCGTGGACTTCTCATCTGCGGCGACCATGCCGCCAATGGGGATCTTGCCGGCATCGCCCGCAAGCCGCTTGTCACCGTGCCGCTGACGCCGCCGATCAGCCCGCTGGCAGGGTTCGCCTTGCGGGCCTTCAACGAGGCCTATTTCCGCAAGGCGTCAGCCGGGACGACGACCGCCACCGTACCGTTCGACGAGTTTTTCTATCCGCTCGATCGGATCGGGCGGTGGAACCGGCTGTATGGTCCCGCCGGCCTGCACCA
>JBBSUS010000196.1:0-5386 GCA_038234195.1 Hyphomicrobiales bacterium
CCACGCTGAAAGGTGCGGCGATCATCCATGGGGCTGGCCTCTCGGGGACGTGCGGCGGTTGCGTTGGCCTTATCGAGCTAAGTTCGTCCGCCGGACGGGCAAGGCGTATCATCGTCGCAGTGAAATCACGCGTGGCAATGGGGTGGCGTCGACGCCGGGCTATCAGTTTCCCGCGACGGCCTTATGGTCGTGCAACGCGATCGATTGGTGAGGAACGATGTTACAGACGGCCAAGGGATTGAACGGGTGCGTGACAGCGCCGCATGCAGCGGCGGCGCTTGCCGGCCGCGACATTCTCGCCAGGGGCGGAACGGCGATCGAGGCGATGGTGGCCGCCGCCGCGACCATCGCGGTGGTCTATCCGCACATGAACTCGATCGGCGGCGACGGGTTCTGGATCATTCATCGGCCCGGCGAGGCGCCGATCGGCATTGCCGCCTGCGGCCGCGCCGCCGAGCTTGCGACGCCCGAGTGGTACACCCAGCATGACCATGGCGAAATGCCGACCCGCGGGGCGCATGCGGCGCTGACGGTTCCGGGCTCGATCTCCGGCTGGGCCAAGGCGCTGGAGCATGTCGATGCGGGCCGCCGGCTGCCTCTCGCCGATCTTCTCGCGGCTGCGATCGGCTCTGCCCGCGACGGCATGGTCGTCACCGGCAACCAGGCCGACTGCACCACAGCCAAGATGGATGGGCTGAAGGACGTGCCGGGGTTTGCCGACATCTTCATGCCGGGTGACAAGCCGCCGCGTGAAAACGACGTGATGAAGCAGCCGGCGCTGGCGAACACGCTGGAGATTCTCGCCCGCGAGGGCCTCGATTCCTACTATCGCGGTTCGATCGCCAGCATTCATGGCGCGTTTCTGGCGGCTGCAGGGTCGCCGCTGCGGCTTTCCGACCTTCAGCGTTTCGAGGCCGAGATCGTCGAGCCGCTATCGGTCGATCTGTCCGTCGGGACCGTTTTCAACATGCCGCCGCCGACGCAAGGGGTTTCGTCGCTGATGATCCTGGCGCTGTTCGACCGGCTGAAGGTCGCGGACGGCGAGGGTTTCGACCATCTGCACGGACTGATCGAGGCGACCAAGCAGGCCTTCATCCTGCGCAATGCGGGGCTCGGCGACCCGGACTTCATGGAGAGCCCGGCTCATCACTGGCTGCTTCCCGAAGCGCTCGATCCGTTGCACGCAAAGATCGACCGCAAACGCGCGCTCGCCTGGCCCCACGAGCCCAAGCCCGGCGACACGATCTGGATGGGCGCCGCGGACCGGGACGGGGCCGTCGTGAGCTTCATCCAGAGCGTCTATTGGGAGTTCGGGTCGGGCCTGACCTGTCCGGACACGGGCGTCTTCTTCCAGAACCGCGGCGCCGGCTTCTCGCTTCAGCCGGGGCCGAACCAGCTCGGTCCTTTCCGCCGGCCGTTCCACACGCTGAACCCTGCGCTGGCGCATCTTTCCGACGGCCGCGTCATGGCCTATGGCACGATGGGCGGCGAGGGCCAGCCACAGACCCAGGCCGCGCTGTTCTCGCGCTACGCCATGTTCGGCCAAGGACTGCAGAAGGCGATCACTGCGCCGCGCTGGCTGCTCGGGCGGACCTGGGGTGACGTGACCACCTCGTTGAAGCTCGAAGACCGCTTTTCCCAAGACCTGGTGGCGGAGCTGAAGTCTACCGGCCATCAGGTCGAAATGATCGACGCGTTCTCCGACGCCGCCGGTCATGCAGGGGCGCTGGTGCTGCATCCATCCGGCGTCATGGAGGGCGCGTTTGACCCGCGCTCGGACGGGGCCGCGGTCACGCTTTAGTCTAGAGCATCGGCGTCCGTCGAGCGGACGCGCCTTCAAATTCGCAACGCAGCAGGCGATTGCCGAAAATTACTCGCAGGCCGGCCCTCGGCGTCTATCGGACAAGATCGTATCCCGGTAGGATGACGCAGGGTCGGCTTTCGGGGGATCGGATGCGCACAAACACTGGACTTCGGGCGTATGCGGGCGCGATGGCGCTGCTGTTCCTGTGCTTCGGCGCTCAACTTGCTGCTGCCCAGGAGGCCGGCGACAGGCGGATCGTCACGACCCGCGGGGCCGATTATTTCGGGGGCGACTACGACATCCTCAAAGATGTCGATCTCGACCTTTGCTCCTCGGCCTGTCTGGGCGACCGCAGCTGCAAGGCCTTCACCCTCAATTCGAAGACCGGCTGGTGCTTCCTCAAGTCCACTGCCGGCGAACTGCGGACGGTAAACGGCGCTGTCTCCGGCAAGGTCGTGGCCCTCAATGCGGTCAGCGAATCCAGCGTCGATACGCGACGGACCGACCTTGACTTCCTGCCTTCGGCGACCCTCGATGCGGCCAAGCAACTGCGGCTGCAGATCGCCGACGAGGAGCGCAACTCGGCGTATGACGGCTTCGACGTCTCTGCCATTGTCGCCGATGCGCGGGTAGCCGGTGACCCGGCCAGTGCCATCGCTGCTTATCGCGAGGCGCTGAAACGCGCGCCGCTCGACCACGCGGCGTGGCAGGGCATCACGACGACAGCGGTTGGCTATCAGCCGACGGACGGCGACGCGCAGACCGAGAACCTGCAGCTGCGCGAATTCGGCGCGATCAATGCCTATCTCACCGCCGCCGATCCGGCCGAGGGCGGCCAGGCGCTCGACCTGCTCGGCCAGGGCTACGAGGCCGCGCAGAACTGGAAACTGTCGATCAAGGCCTATCGCAAGAGCCTTGTGGCGGCCGAGACCGCCGACGTGCGGGGGCGGCTCGACGCGGTGGTCGCCGCGCATGGCTTCCGGATCGTCGACAACAGCGTCGACAACAATGCCGCGAGCCCCCGCATCTGCCTCAATTTTTCCGATGCGCTTTCGGCAAAGCTGACCCAGTCGGAGAACGCCGGCGACTATCTGAACGTGGATGGCGGCGAGACCCTGCCGGTAACCGCGAGCGGCTCGCAGATCTGCGTCGACGGTGTCCAGCACGGGCAGCGCTATCGTATCGTCGCACGGCCCGGCATCACCTCCAGCGACGGCGAAACGCTGGCGCGTCAGGCCGACATCAGCGTCTATGTGCGCGACCGCGACCCCTCGGTTCGCTTTGCCACCAACGCCTATGTGTTGCCGGCGGGTGGGGAGGCGACAATCCCGGTGACGACGATCAATACCGATACGATCGACGCCCGGCTGCAACGGATCGGCGACCGGGCGCTTGCCCGCGCCATCGGCGATGAGACCTTTCTCAAGCAATTGTCCAACTATCAGTTCGACGACATTGCCGGCCAGAGTGGCGAGGATGTCTGGAAAGGCACCGTCTCCGTCGCCAGCCGGACCAACGAGGAGGTGACGACCGCGATCCCCGTCTCGGCGATCGTCGATCAGCTGAAGCCCGGCGTCTACGTGCTCTCTGCCAAAGCCAAGAATGGCCCGCAATATCAGGACAGTGTCGCCACGCAGTGGTTCGTCGTCTCCGATATTGGCCTGACGACCTTCGCCGCCGAGGACGGCTTCCATGTCTTTGCCCGCTCGCTCGGAACCGCCAAACCCCTTGCCGGCGTGACGCTGCAGCTCGTCGCGGCCAACAACCAGATCCTCGGAACCGCGACCTCCGACGCGGCCGGGCATGCGCGTTTGCCCCGCGGGCTTCTGGCCGGAAACGGCGGCGACCGGCCTGCGGTTCTGACCGCTGAACGCAAGGCGACCGCTGCTGCGGCGGGCCATGCCGGGAATGCTGCCACGGCGTCCGAAGCGCCCACCGACTTCGTCTTCCTCGACATGAGCCAGTCGCCGTTCGACCTGACCGATCGCGGCGTCGACGGACGGCCGCCGGCGGGCCCGCTGGATGTGTTCCTCACCTCCGAGCGTGGCATCTACCGCACCGGCGAGACGGCGCATTTCACAGGTCTCGTGCGCAATGCGACGGGCGAGGCGGTGGAAGGGCTGAACCTGACCGAAATCGTGTCGCGCCCCGACGGCGTCGAGCATGGCCGCGCACTCGTCTCCGACCAGGGCGCCGGCGGTTTCACCTTCGGTCTCGACCTGCCCAAGAATGCCATGCGCGGCGTCTGGAAGGTGGCGCTCCATGCCGACCCGAAGGGCCCAGCGCTGGCGGAAAAGACGGTCATCGTCGAGGACTTTCAGCCTGAAAAGATTGATTTCGATCTCACGACAACCGCCAAGGCGCTCGACCCGGCAGACCCGCCGACCGTCGACGTCGCCGCGCGCTACCTGTTCGGAGCCCCAGCGGGCGGGCTCGAGGTCAACGGCGAAGCCGTGTTGACGACCACGACCGGAATCGAAGCCTATCCGGGATACCAATTCGGCCTCGCCGGTGACGAGGCGACGGCGACGCGGCTATCGCTCGACGGCGCAGCGACCGATGCCGACGGCAATGCTGCCATCGGCCTCGCGGCCTTCGATCCGCCCGCGACGACGCGGCCTGTCAAGGCGACGCTGCAGATCCGGGTGGTCGACACCAGCGGCCGGCCCGTCGAGCGCACGCTCGATCTGCCGCTCGCGGGTGCCAAGCCGCGTCTTGCCATCAAGCCGCGTTTCGACGGCACGGTGCCTGACGGCGCGCAGGCTGGCTTCGACGTCGTGGCCATCGACGCCTCCGCGCAAAGGCAGGCGATTTCAGGTCTCCATTGGGTGCTCAACCGGGTTACCACGGACTTCCAGTGGTATCAGACCAACGGCAACTGGAACTACGAGCCGGTCGAAAAATCGGCGCGCATCGCCAGCGGCGACGGCGCAATCGGAGCAGGCGGTCCGCTCGACCTTTCGATACCGGTCGATTGGGGCCAGTACGAACTCGTCGTGACCGACGCGTCCGGCGCAAGCGTGCCGGCAAGCGTGACGTTCGAGGCCGGCTGGGCTGTTGCGGCGACCTCGCTCGATACGCCCGACATGGCCAAGGTCTCGCTCGACAAACCGCGTTACAAGGTCGGCGACAAGGCGATCGTCCACATCGAGCCGCGCTTTGCCGGGACGGCGCAAGTGCTCGTCATGGACGAGCGGATCGTTGCCACCAGGACAGCCGAGATCGGCGCCGACGGGGGCGACGTAACGCTCGACGTGACCCGCGACTGGGGGCCGGGCGCCTATGTGACGGCGATCGTCTACCGGCCGATGGATCTGGAAGCCAAGCGCATGCCCGGCCGGGCGATCGGCCTTGCCCATGCGGCGGTCGATCCCGGCGACCGGGCCTTGCAGGTTTCGATCACCGCACCGACCAAGATCGAGCCGCGGCAGAGCGTCTCGATCGATCTCGCCGTCGACGGCGTCAAGCCGGGCGATACCGCCTACGTGACGCTGGCGGCTGTCGATGTCGGCATCCTCAACATCACGCAGTTCGAGCCGCCATCGCTGTCGGGGTATTATTTCGGCAAGCGCCGCCTCGGCG
>JBBSUS010000197.1:0-5376 GCA_038234195.1 Hyphomicrobiales bacterium
AGCTTTGGCATGTCGGTCGCATCTCGCATCCCGATCTGCAGGAGAACGGCCAACTGCCGGTTTCGGCCTCCGCCATAAAGCCCGACGCCAAGGCCTTCACCGAGAACGGCTTCAAGGACATTCCTGCGCCGCGTCCGCTGGACAAGTCAGAACTGCCGCGCGTCATCTCCGACTATGTAAAAGCGGCCGAGAACGCCAAGGCTGCCGGCTTCGACGGCGTCGAGGTGCATTCGGCGAATGGCTATCTGCTCGACCAATTCCTGCAGGATGGGACCAACAAGCGCGAAGACGAGTACGGCGGCTCGATCGAGAATCGCATGCGCTTTCCGCTTGACGTGATCGACGCCGTCGTCGGTGTCTGGGGGGCAGAGCGCGTCGGTGTCCGCATCTCGCCGGCCAGCGGCGCCAACGACATCTCCGAGAGCAATCCGGAGGCGTTGTTCACCGCCTATGTGAAGGAACTTTCCAAGCGAAAGCTGGCCTATCTGCACGTGATCGAGGGCCTGATCTGGAAGGATCGCGACAAGGGCGCGTTCGACGAGCGCAAGCTGCGAGAGGCCTTCGACGGCGTCTACATGGGCAACAATAGCTACACCCAGGCGATTGCCGAAGAGCGCCTTGCTGCCGGCAAGATCGATCTGGCCTGCTTCGGACGACCCTTCATCTCCAATCCCGATCTCGTCGCCCGGTTCGAACTCGGTGCCCCGCTGGCGGAGCCCGACCAGGATACGTTCTACGGTGGCGACGAGAAAGGCTACACGGACTATCCGCCGTTGACGAAGGAAGAGCGGATGCGTTTCGCCGAAGCGGCATGAACGGCAGAAACACCTAGGTGAGAACGAAGGCCGGAGCACAGCGCTTCGGCCTTTTTCACGCTCGGTTCCATGCCTGCGTAAACAAGACCCACTGCAGATACCGGGCTTCGCCGAGCGGCGGTCCCAATGCACGGTAGACAGCAATACGACAGGGTGATCAGGTGCATCGCGAAAATCGATTGGGCAGGGCCTGTCTCCAGGCGTATGTTGCGGCCCATGAACAAGCCGTTTGCCGTCGCCACTGGGTATTCCGCCTGCCCCCATGATTGTCCGTCCACCTGCGCGCTCGACGTCGAGGTGCTGGACGGTCGCACGATCGGCCGTGTGCGCGGCGCGGCTGCGAACGACTACACGGCCGGCGTCATCTGCGCGAAGGTCGCGCGCTATGCCGAGCGCATCGACCATCCCGATCGACTGCTGAAGCCGCTGCAGCGCGTCGGCGCCAAGGGCGAGGGGAACTGGCGCGAGATATCCTGGGATGATGCGCTGGACCTTGTCGCCGAGCGCTTTGGCACCGCCGAGCAGCGGTATGGATCGGAGACGGTCTGGCCCTATCAATATGCCGGTACCATGGGGCTCGTGCAGCGCGACGGCATCCATCGCCTGCGCCACGCCAAGCGCTATTCCGGCCAGTTCGATACGATCTGCACCAACACCGCGTGGACCGGCTGGTTCGTAGGGGCGGGCGCCATGCGGGGCGCCGATCCGCGCGAGATGGCAAAATCCGATTGCGTCGTCATCTGGGGCACCAACGCGGTGGTGACGCAGGTCAACGTGATGACCCACGCGACACGGGCCCGCAGGGACCGCGGCGCGAAAATCGTGGTGATCGACGTCTACGACAATGCCACGATGAAGCAGGCCGATCTCGCCCTGAAACTCCGTCCCGGCACCGATGGCGCGCTGGCCTGTGCGCTGATGCACATCGCATTTCGCGATGGCACGGCGGACCGCGATTATCTTGGACGCTATACGGACGACCCGGCCGGCCTCGAGGCGCATCTCGCCTCCCGCACGCCGCAATGGGCCGCAGGCATCACCGGGCTTTCGAGCGAAGAGATCGAGGCCTTTGCGGCCTTGATCGGCGCGACGCCGAAGACGTTCTTCCGGCTCGGCTACGGCTTCACCCGCCAGCGCAACGGCGCCGTCGCGATGCATGCGGCCATGTCGGTCCCGGCGGTGTACGGACATTGGCGCCATGAGGGGGGTGGCGCGTTCCACTCGAACTCCGGCATCTTCGGCCTGGACCAGAGCTTCGTCAAAGGCACGGCCTATCGCGACCCGAGCATTCGCTTCCTCGACCAGTCGCGCATCGGCGCGGTGCTGGCCGGCAACAAGGGGGCGCTCCAGGGCGGCCCGCCAGTAACGGCGATGCTGATCCAGAATACCAACCCGGCCAATGTCTGTCCCGAACAGCGTTTGGTGAAGCAGGGCTTCCTGCGCGACGACCTCTTCACTGTGGTCCACGAGCAGTTCATGACCGATACGGCCAAGCTCGCCGACGTCGTTCTGCCGGCGACGATGTTTCTGGAGCATGACGACATCTATCGCGGCGGCGGCCAGAACCACATCGTGCTCGGGCCAAAGGTCGTTGAGCCGCCCGTCAGCGTGCGCAGCAATCATTTCGTCTTCGAGGAACTTGCAAAGCGCCTCGGCGTCGCCGACCGGCCCGGCTTCGGATTGTCCGCCCGCGAACTGATCGACGACATGCTGAAGCGCTCCGGCCACGCGGAAGGCTTCGACGGCCTGGAGCGGGACCGCTGGATCGACCGGCAGCCGGCTTTCGATGAGGCGCATTTTCTGAACGGCTTCGGCTGGCCGGACGGCAAATTTCGTTTCAAGCCTGACTGGACCGGCAGCCAAGCGCCGAACCGGCCGCCCGCGAGCATGGGCGCACAAGGGCCGGTCGCTGGCCTGCCGGTCTTTCCCGACCATGCCGAACTGATCGAGGCCGCAGATGCCGCGCACCCCTACCGTCTCGCCACCTCGCCGGCCCGTAACTTCCTCAACTCGACCTTCTCGGAGACCAAGGGTTCCCGATCGCGCGAGAACGGCCCCGTGCTTTTCCTTCATCCAGACGACGCTGCCCGCGAGGGACTGAGCGACGGCGCCATCGTCACCATTGGCAACATCCGGGGTTCGGTGCGTCTCGCTGTCACGATCAGCGAGACCGCCAAACGCGGCGTGCTGATCCACGAAGGAATCTGGCCGAATTCCGATTTCCTCGACGGTGAGGGGATCAACGTGCTGACCGGAGCCGACCCGGTTGCGCCGTTCGGGGGAGCGGCGTTTCATGACAATCGGGTTTGGCTGACAACTGACGCGTAACGATCGAACAGACGTCTCAGGACGTCGGCGTCATCTCAACCCCGTCGCGCATCCGGCGAGATCAAAATCAGCGGACCGTCCGTCGCCCGCGTAGTCTCCGCGTCCTCTTCCCGCTTGGCAACTGCCTTCACGATCGCCTGGCCGTTCGACATGCGCACCGTGCCGTCTAGCACGAGGCGCAGCGCGTGCGGATAGAGCCGGTGTTCGGCGCGCAGGAGTCGGTCGGAAAGGGTGGCGACGGTGTCTTCTGGTTCGATGCGGATCGCCGCCTGGGCGATGATCGGGCCTTCGTCCATGCGCTCGGTGACGAAGTGAACGGTGCAGCCATGAACGCGCATCCCGGCCGAAAGCGCGCGCTGGTGAGTGTCGAGACCGGGAAAGAGCGGCAGAAGCGAGGGGTGGATGTTGATCATCCGACCCGAAAAGCGCTTGACGAACGCGTCCGAGAGAATGCGCATGTAGCCGGCCAAGCATACGATGTCGGGGCGCAGGCCTTCAAGGGCCGCGAGCAACGCGTTCTCCTGGGCCTGTCGGTTTGCGTAGGCTGCCTGCTCGATGGCGGTGCCGGGGATATCGTAGCGACGGGCGGTATCCAAGCCCGGCGCGTTGGCGTGGTTGGAGAGAACGCCGACGATCTGCCCGGGATAGGATGGGTCCATGCAGGCGGCGATCAGCGCGCTCATGTTGGAGCCGCGACCGGAGATCAGGATCGCGATGCGCTTGCGATGGCTCATGAATGGGCCAGTTCGCCGCTGCCCAGATGGCCGTTGAAGGTTACCGCGGCATCTTCACGGGGGCGGATGCGGCCGAGCGCTACGACGCTCTCGCCGGCCTCTGCGAGCAGCGCCGAGACCGTCGCAGCCTCGGACTCGGACACGACGACCACCATGCCGATGCCGCAGTTGAAGGTTCGTAGCATTTCCGGCTCGGCGATCCCGCCGGTCCGCGCCAGCCAGTCGAAGACGGGCGGCACCGGCACGGCAAAGAGGTCGATGTCGGCGCGAAGCGTGTCGGGCAGAACGCGCGGAATATTTTCGGTGAAGCCGCCGCCGGTGATGTGCGCGAGGGCCTTGATGCCGTGCGTCTGCGCAAAGACCGAAAGCAGCGATTTCACATAGATCCGGGTCGGCGCGATCAGCGCTTGGCCAAGGGTTCGGGTTTCGTCGAAGGGGGCCACGGCGTCATAGGCGATACCCGAGAGTTCGACGATCTTGCGGACCAGCGAATAGCCGTTGGAGTGAATGCCCGAGGAGGTGAGACCGAGGATCATGTCGCCGGATTCGATGGTGCCGTTCGGCAGCAGCCTGTCACGCTCTACGGCACCGACGGCGAAGCCGGCCAGATCGTAATCCTTGCCCTCGTAGAGCCCCGGCATCTCGGCCGTCTCTCCGCCGATCAGTGCGCATCCGGCCTGCCGGCAACCCTCGGCGATGCCCTTGACGATCGCCTCGCCCTCGTTCGGGTCGAGATGGCCGGTGGCGTAGTAGTCGAGAAAGAACAGTGGTTCGGCACCCTGCACGACGAGATCGTTGACGCACATGGCGACGAGGTCGATGCCGATCGTGTCGTGGAGGCCGGTTTCGATGGCGATCCTCAGTTTGGTGCCGACGCCGTCGTTCGCCGCAACGAGCAGCGGATCGGAAAATCCGGCTGCCTTCAGGTCGAAGAGGCCGCCGAAGCCGCCGATCTCGCCATCGGCACCGCGCCTGGCGGTGGCCCTGACGAGCGGCTTGATCCGCCGGACGAGTTCGTTGCCGGCATCGATGTCGACGCCCGCGTCGCGATAGGTGAGGGCATTCTTGGTTTCGGTCATGTCGTGTCCCCGCGCAGTCGGGTCGAGTTGACATGATCGGGAGCCGCGAGCAAGACCCGGAGCATGGGCGAGGCGTCTGACGGCAATGAGCGATCCGGTGCGGCGGATGTCGCGGGAGTCATTAGGCTCGCGGCATGACGCTGCCGAACTACATCTCCGTCGCTCGTTTGCTGCTGGTGCCGGTGCTCGTGTGGGCGTTGATCCACGGGGCGTTCGTGACGGCATTTGCCGTGTTCGTCGTCGCGGGTCTGTCGGATGCGGCCGACGGCGCGATCGCCCGTCGGTTCAAGCTGCAGTCGAGCCTCGGCACCTATCTCGATCCCTTGGCCGACAAAGCGCTGCTCGACGCGATCTTCATCGGGCTCGGCGTCCTCGGAAGGCTGCCGGACTGGCTGGTCGTCGCCGTCGTCAGCCGCGACC
>JBBSUS010000198.1:0-5361 GCA_038234195.1 Hyphomicrobiales bacterium
CGTAGCGCTTGATCGCTGCGCTCCAGGGCGCGGAGTTGAAGTCGCCGGCGAGCAGTACCGGGCGGTCCAGCGTCTTGAGAATCTCGAGTTGCGGCCTCGTGGTATTCTCGATCTGGCGCCACTGGCTGCCGGGCCAAGGCCAGCGCAAATGCTGCGCGACGATCTCGACGGCGGTGCCGTTGAAGTCGACGGACCGGCGCGCGAAGCGGTGATCGCCGCTGCATTCGCCGGGATCGCCCGCCACGAACGGGCGCTTCGACAGGATCAAGGCATCGTTGAAGGCGTTCGGGCTCGTGCAGCCATAGCGGTAGGGATAAAGCTGGGACAGGGGTGCGAGCACCCGCTCCCAGGGCGCGCTTGCTTCTTCCAGCGTCAGAACGTCCGGCGACAAGGCTCCGATCAGCCGGATCGCAGAAGCCTTGTCGGAAGCGTCCTTGCGCAGGTTCATCTGGAGCAGCGTGTAGCGTGCGGCTGGCACCGCGTTCGACGCATCGCTGACAGCGACGAGGGGTGCCGGGGCACCGGGCAGCAGATAGGGCACGACAAGGATGAAACCGGCGAGGCCGGCCAGGACCGCGATCCCGCCAAGCAGGCGAGGGCGGACGAGGATCAGCGCCAGACCGGCGACCATCAGCAGAATCGAGAAATGCGCCCGGAACTGCGCCATCGTGTCGAAGAACGGCACGACGGCCCCGAAGAATCCGCAAGCGAGCATCGTCAGCACCACCAGCGTGCCGGCGGTCAGAAGCGCGCGCAGAACACGGCCGAGTTCGGTTTTCGTCATGGTCATCGCCGCTGCGCGCCGAATTACTGAAACGCGGTTTCGAAGAAGGAGCGCAATTTGCGCGAATGCACCCGTTCAGACGGCAATTGCGACATCAGTTCCAGCGCCCGCATGCCGATCCTGAGATGCTGGGCAACCTGGCGCTTGTAGAAGTCGGTTGCCATGCCCGGCAACTTCAATTCGCCGTGCAACGGCTTGTCGGACACGCACAGAAGCGTGCCGTAGGGCACCCTGAACCGAAATCCGTTGGCGGCGATCGTCGCCGATTCCATGTCGAGGCCAATGGCGCGGGACTGGGACAGGCGTTCGACCGGTTCGCGGTGGTCGCGCAGTTCCCAATTGCGGTTGTCGATTGTCGCCACCGTGCCGGTGCGCATGATCTTCTTCAACTCATAGCCGGACAGGCCGGTTATTTCCTCCACGGCCTTCTCCAGAGCCACCTGGACCTCGGCCAGGGCCGGGATCGGCACCCAGATCGGCAGATCGGCGTCGAGCACGTGGTCCTCGCGCACATAGGCGTGGGCCAGAACGTAATCGCCGAGCTCCTGGCTGTTTCGAAGGCCGGCGCAGTGGCCGAGCATCAGCCAGGCGTGTGGGCGAAGAACGGCGATGTGATCGGTGATCGTCTTGGCGTTGGACGGGCCGACGCCGATGTTGACCATGGTGATGCCATGCCCGTCCTCGCATTTGAGGTGATAGGCCGGCATCTGCGGCAGCCTTTCGGGCGCAGTGCCCTCGGACGGTTCGCGGTTGCCGGCGTTGGTGATGACGTTGCCGGGCTCGACGAAGGCGATGTAGCGCGCAGTGCCCTCTGCCATCATCTCGCGCGCGATCATGCAGAACTCGTCCATGTAGAACTGGTAGTTGGTGAACAGGACAAAATTCTGGAAGTGCGAGGCGTGGGTCGCGGTGTAGTGCGACAGGCGGTGCAGCGAATAGTCGACGCGCTGGGCGGTGAACGGGGCAAGCGGCATGCCCTCGCCGGCTTTCGGCTCGAAATTGCCGTTGACGATACGGTCGTCGGTGGCTTCCAGATCGGGAACGTCGAAGATGTCGCGAAGCGGCCGGTCGAGCTTCTCGGCAAGCGAACCGTCCACGTAGGTGTCGTCGCCGAAGGCGAAGTGCAGCGGGATGGGGGTCGAGGAATCACCGATCTGCACCGGCTGTCCATGGCTGCTGATGAGCAACTCGATCTGCTCGATCAGGTAGCGCTCGAACAGGTCGGGCCGCGTGACCGTCGTCGAATAGCGACCCGGCCTCGGCACATGGCCGAAGGCGAGCCGCGAATCCACCTTGGCGTGCGTCGCCGTCGACAGGGAGATTTCGGGATAGTAGGCGCGCACGCGCCGGGAGGTCTCGCCGGTCTTCAGCACACGGTCGAAGTTATCGGTGAGAAAGCGCGTCGATCGCGCATAAAGCCGAATGAGTTCCCGGACAGCGCTCCCTGCATCGTCGTAGGCACGGCGATCCACGGGCTCGGGTGTCAGGTAATTCGGATCGGTCGGGGGCGGGAACAGTTTTGTCATGGCTCGTTCTTACGCGAACCCGTGGCGGTCGGATGACGCCAGCTTGAAATTTTCAGCTTAAAATTTTTCAACGGGTTTGATCAGGTCCGGCGTCGTCTCACGCTCCAGCGGACACACGACACCCGTCACGTAGTTGCAATAGCCACATGAGACAGAAGCGAACGCGCTGCCGGGGCGGCTGGCGGTGTTCTGCGCGGCAAAGCTCAGGGCGATTCCGAAGAACGCGATCAGCGCGGTGGCGATGGTCAATCGAGTTACCATGAAAGCGTTCCTACATGATTTGTGTCACAATTGCACCACCTGCCTGAACAGAAGCTGACACATTCGTCGCTTTTCGGACGTTTTTCGATCACGAAGGATTCATCTCGAGAAAAAAGTATCGTTAGAGGCGCCTTTTCGCGACGCCCGGCTCACAACGGCCGTCGCCCCGGTTGGTGGCCGAGACTGAACGCTGCGTCGGCTGGCGCGGCGCTTTGCCTTGCCGGTGGGCACGCTAGTTCGCGGTGTGAAGTGCGGCGTGAATTGCAGCGCTTGCTGCGCACGTGATCACCGAGACACGACGATCCCCAGAGACGCAAGGAGCCATAGATGGCCAATCAGACCAAACCGATCGAACTCTATTACTGGCCGACGCCGAACGGCTGGAAGATTTCCATCATGCTGGAGGAACTCGGCGTCCCCTACGATCTGCACTACATCAACATCGGCAAGGGCGAGCAATTCGAACCGGCGTTCCTGAAGATTTCGCCCAACAACCGCATGCCGGCCATCGTCGATCCAGAGGGCCCGGGCGGCCAGCCGATCTCGATCTTCGAATCGGGCGCGATCCTGCAATATCTCGGCCGCAAGTCCGGCCAGTTCTACCCGAGCGACGAGCGGGCTCGCGTGGCGGTCGACGAATGGCTGTTCTGGCAGGTCGGCGGCCTCGGCCCGATGGCCGGGCAGACCCATCACTTCCGCAATTACGCGCCGGAAAAGATCGAATACGGCATCAAGCGCTACACCGACGAGACGCACCGCCTCTACGGCGTGATGAACAAGCGCCTGGCAGACAACGAATATCTCGGTGGTGCCGACTATTCGATCGCCGACATGGCGTCGGTCGGCTGGGTGGTGCCTTACGAGAACCAGGGACAGGACATCGAGGAATTCCCGAATCTCAAGCGCTGGTTCGAGAAGGTAAAGAGCCGTCCGGCCGTCGAAAAGGGGCTGGCACTGGGTGCCGAGCACCGCCGGAACCTTGCCGACGACGAGGAGGCCAAGAAGGTGCTCTTCGGTCAGCGCGGGCGATAAGCCTGTCACTAGCTTTCCAAGAGGCGTGATCCCAAGGGCCCTTGGCAGCCCCGCCTCTCACAAGACGAACAAAGACAAAAGAGCCCGGCGCGTTTCGCGCCGGGCTCTTTCATGGGTAGTGTTTGTGAGGTGTCGACGGGCGACTTTCCCCTGGCTGGAGATCAGGCCTTGGTCCAGACGCTCGACTTGCAGAGCACCTTGAGTGCGCAGCCCTGAAGGGTCATCCTGGCGCCCTCGACGGTGATCTTGCCGTCGTAGGACTTGGAGCTGCGCGGGTCTATGACCGTCCCTGTGTAGAGATTGCCGGAACCCTGCACCTTGCCGACGGATTCGCCCTTGTGCTCGCCCTTGATGACGGTCGCGCAATAGGCCTGGCCGCAGGACGAGACGCTGATCATGCCGCCGTCGACCGACTGCCAATGGCCGACGATCGGTTCTGCCGCGAAGGCAGCCCCCGAGAAAGAGAGTGTGAAAGCTGCTACCGCAGCCAGAAGAACGTTCTGCATGGAGCCTGTCCGTTTGATGATGATCCGCTTCGATGTGTTAACGAGCGGCCGCGCGAACAAGTTGCGGCGACGGCGCGCAGGGTGACGGTTCGTTGCGTTATCGTGATCGATCAAGATGGTGGCGATCAGGGTGAGGAGCATGGTCACCCATCGGCGCCGAGGCCGCTGGATCAGCGCCGCGTCCATGTCTGAACCGTCTTGCAAAAGACCTCCATCAGGCAACCCTCAACCGCCAGCCGACGCGCCTTGACCGTCATCGAGCCGGTCCAGCTCTTGCCGTCGCGCGGATCGATGATCTTCCCGCGATAGACCGGTCCTGGGCCGCCGACGGTGCCCACGGATCGGCCGCGATAGGCACCGGTCGCGACGGTGGAGCAGAAGGCCTTGCCGCAGCGCCGGATCGAGATCGTTTCGCCGTCCTCGGTGCGCCAGTCACCGAGGATCGGCTGGGCGGCCGCGGCGAGAGGCGTGGCGACGAGAACAGCGGCGAGTACAAGCGTGATCGGTGGCACGGGGCAGCCTTTTGTCTCGGCGCCCTCGAGCGCGGATGCATGCAGGGCCGATGCCAGGATCGTGCGATCGGGACGGTCGACCAAGCGGTGTCCATGTCGCAATCGTCATTTGCGGGCCCTTGGGCTCGATATCCTGCGAAATCCGATGAAATTGCGGCAGGGCGCCAACAGGCTTGGGGCGCAATGTCGCGGCTGTCACATAAACCGAGGGGCGCCGCGGGTGGGGCCCGCAGCGCAGAGGGCAGGGCGATCGATCGGCGCGTTCGAAACGCGGAAAATGCTTATCGGCCGACGGGTTTTGCGTGAAAATCGCGACCAGCCCGTGCTCGCGCAGGCCGCGCTGTCGGGGCTGCGCGGGTCAGAGCCGGTTCAACTGCTGCGTCTTGCAGATCAGGCCGCCGAGGACGCAGCCCGAGACGGCCAAAGCGTTGCCTTCGAGCTTGCCCTTGCCGGAATATTGCTTGCCGCCCTTGGTGTAATCGGTCACCGAGCCGGTGTAGGCGCCGCCGCCGGTCGGCGTCATGGTGCCGAAGGTTTTGCCCTTGTAGGGACCGTTGATGTAGGTGAGGCAATAGCCGCCGCTGCAGGGCGCGATCTTGGCGTTGTAGCCGGAAGGCATCTTCCACTTGCCTTCGATCGGGTCGGCATGGGCCGTTCCCGCCATCATCAGGCCGAAGCCGGCCGCGGCGATCATCACTCTTTTCATAGTCGGTTTCCTCCCGTTTCGGCTCAATGAGCCA
>JBBSUS010000199.1:0-5359 GCA_038234195.1 Hyphomicrobiales bacterium
CAGGTGAAGGGCACGAAGTTGAAAGGCGGAAGCCAGCCACCGAGGAACAGGATCGTCGTCAGGCAGCACATCAGGGTGATGGCGGCATATTCGCCGAGCATGAACATCATGTACGGCGTCGAGCCGTATTCGACCATGAAGCCTGCGACGAGTTCCGATTCGGCCTCGGGCAGATCGAAGGGCGGACGGTTCGTTTCAGCCAAGGCCGAGATGAAGAACACGATGAACATCGGGAACAGCCCGAGCCAGTGCCAATCCAGGAAGGTGTTCGGCAGTCCGACCATCGTGCCGAGCCCGGTCTCCTGAGCGTAGACGATGTCGGACAGGTTGAGCGAGCCGACGCAAAGCAGGACGGTGACGATGACGAAGCCGATCGAGACCTCATAGGAGACCATCTGCGCTGCCGAGCGGAGCGCGCCGAGGAAGGCGTATTTCGAGTTCGACGCCCAACCACCCATGATCACGCCGTAGACCTCGAGCGAAGAGATCGCGAAGACGTAGAGGATGCCGATATTGATGTTGGCGATCACCCAGCCGTCGGCGACCGGCACCACGGCGAAGGTCGCCAGCGCCAGCGTGACAGCGACGAGTGGTGCCAGCAGAAAGACGATCTTGTCTGAGCTTGCCGGAACCACCGGCTCCTTCAGAACGAATTTCAACAGATCGGCGAAGGACTGGAACAGACCCCATGGACCCACGACGTTCGGCCCGCGGCGCATCTGCACCGCCGCCCAGATCTTGCGATCGGCCAGAAGGATATAGGCGATCAGGACCAGGAGAACGACCAGGAACAGGACGCTCTGCCCGAGCATGATCAGGCCGGGCCAGACGTAGAGTGTGAAGAAGTCAGCCACCGTCAGCCGTTCCTTATTCTGCCGCTTCGAGGTGCTGGCTCTGGGCCAGCTTCGAGCATTCGGCCATCACCTTGGACGCCCGGGCTATCGGGTTCGTGAGGTAGAAGTCGCCGATATTGGAGACGAAGGCGCCGCCCGAAAGCGAGCCGGCGCGGTCGGCGAGCGTGGTGATCACCGACGCGTCCGCCGTCTCGATCCGATCCGATCGCATGAAGGCGTGGCTGCCGTAGAGATTGGCGCGCAACGCACCCAGCGAATCGAAGGGTAGCTGCTTGCCTAGAACCGCCGAGAGAGCCCGCAGGATGGCCCAGTCTTCGCGGGCATCGCCCGGAGGAAACGACGCTCGGCTGCCCGTTTGTGCCCGGCCTTCGGTGTTGACCCAGGTCCCGGACTTTTCGGTGTAAGCCGCGCCGGGCAGGATCACGTCGGCGCGATGGGCGCCCCGGTCACCGTGCGTGCCGATATAGACGACGAACGGCCCGGCGGCGATCTCGATTTCGTCGGCGCCGAGGTTGAAGAGAACATCAACGCCGCCTTCGGCCATTTCAGCCGCCGTCATGCCGCCCTCGCCCGGCACAAAACCGATGTCGAGGCCGCCGACGCGGCTGGCCGCAGTATGCAGAACGTTGAACCCGTTCCAGCCTTCGGTGACCGCACCGATCTCGCGAGCCAGCGCCGCGATCGAGGCGAGCACATCGGCGCCATTGTCCGCCGACAAGGCACCCGAACCGACAATGATCATGGGTTTGGCTGCACTCTTCAGAGCGTCGAAGAAGCCCTGGCTGGCTCCTTCGAGATCAGAAAGCGTGTCGGGGCCGGCGCCAAGATAGGTTGTGGCGTAGCGCAAATCGGCATTTTCGCCGACGACACCGACCGGGAAGTTTTCCATGCGCCAGCGTTTGCGGATGCGCGCGTTGAGGACCGAGGCCTCGAAGCGCGGATTGGCGCCGACGATCAGCAGCGCATCGGCCTCTTCAATACCGGTGATCGTGGTGTTGAACAGGTAGGACGCCCGCCCATCGGCAGGATTGAGCTTTACTCCGTCCTGACGGCAATCAAGGTTGTTCGAGCCGAGATCGGCGATCAGCTTCTTGAGGGCCCACATTTCCTCGACAGCGGCGAGATCGCCTGCGATCGCCCCGATCTTCGAGCCGTCAACGTCACCCACCTTCCCCTTGATCGTCGCAAAGGCCTCGGACCAGGACGCGGGCCGAAGCCGGCCATTTTCACGGATATAAGGCTTGTCGAGGCGCTGGGTGCGCAGGCCGTCCCAGATGAAGCGGGTCTTGTCGGAAATCCACTCCTCGTTGATGTCCTCGTTGACCCGCGGCAGAATTCGCATGACCTCGCGGCCCCGCGTGTCGACGCGGATAGCCGAACCGACGGCGTCCATGACGTCGATCGTCTCGGTCTTGGTCAGTTCCCAGGGCCGGGCCTGGAACGCGTAGGGCCGCGACGTCAACGCGCCGACCGGGCAAAGATCGATGACATTGCCCTGCAACTCGGATGTCATCGCCTGTTCGAGGAAGGTGGTGATCTCCGCATCCTCGCCGCGGCCGATGAGGCCGAGTTCGGAAATTCCGGCGACTTCCGTCGTGAAGCGGACGCAGCGCGTGCAGTGGATGCAGCGGGTCATGATCGTCTTGACCAGCGGGCCGATATATTTGTCTTCGACCGCGCGCTTGTTCTCCTGGTAGCGCGACGAGTCGACGCCGAAGGCCATCGCCTGGTCCTGCAGGTCGCATTCGCCGCCCTGGTCACAGATGGGGCAGTCGAGCGGATGGTTGATCAGCAAGAACTCCATCACGCCTTCGCGGGCCTTCTTGACCATCGGCGTGTTGGTGAAAATCTCCGGCAACTCACCGTTCGGGCCGGGGCGCATGTCCTTGACGCCCATGGCGCAGGAGGCGGCAGGCTTGGGCGGTCCGCCCTTCACCTCGACGAGGCACATGCGGCAGTTGCCAGCGATCGACAAGCGTTCGTGGAAGCAGAAGCGCGGAATCTCAGCGCCCGCCGCCTCCGCCGCCTGCAGCAGCGTATAGTGATCCGGTACCTCGATCTCGTGGCCGTCGACTTTGAGTTTCGTCATTGTCTTGTCCTGATCACTCCGCTGCCTGCAGCATGGGCGTGCGGTCCTTGTCGGCATGGCGCGAATAATCGTCGATCCGGCGCTCGATCTCGGCGCGAAAATGACGGACCAGACCCTGGATCGGCCAGGCCGCCGCATCACCAAGGGCGCAGATCGTGTGACCCTCGACCTGCTTTGTCACGTCGAGCAGCATGTCGATTTCGCGCTTTTGGGCATTGCCGGTGGCCATGCGCTCCATCACGCGCCACATCCAGCCGGTGCCTTCGCGGCATGGCGTGCACTGGCCGCAGCTTTCATGCTTGTAGAAATACGAAATGCGGGCGATCGCCTTCACGATGTCGGTGGACTTGTCCATGACGATGACGGCGGCCGTGCCGAGCGACGTCTGGATGTCCTTCAGCCCGTCGAAATCCATCGGCGTGTCGATGATGTCCTTGCCGGGCACCAGCGGCACTGAAGACCCGCCCGGAATGACAGCCAGGAGATTGTCCCAGCCGCCGCGAATCCCACCGCAATGCTTCTCGATCAGTTCGCGGAACGGAATGCCCATGGCCTCTTCGACCGTACAGGGCTGCTCGACATGTCCGGAGATGCAGAAGAGCTTGGTGCCCGTGTTGCCCTTGCGGCCGATCCCGGCGACCCATTCGCCGCCACGGCGCAGGATAGTCGGCGCAACGGCAATTGACTCGACGTTGTTGACGGTCGTCGGGCAGCCATAAAGGCCTACATTGGCGGGGAACGGCGGCTTCAGCCGAGGCTGGCCCTTCTTGCCTTCGAGGCTTTCCAAAAGCGCCGTCTCTTCGCCGCAGATATAAGCGCCGGCACCGTGATGAACGATGATGTCGTAGTCCCAGCCGCACTTGTTGTCGCGGCCGAGAAGTCCTGCCTCATAGCACTCGTCGATTGCCCGCTGGAGCGCCTGGCGCTCGCGGACGTATTCGCCGCGGATGTAAATGTAGGCTTCGTGGGCGCCCATCGCGAAACCAGCGATGACACAGCCCTCGATCAGCGTGAACGGGTCGTTCCGCATGATCTCCCGGTCCTTGCATGTGCCGGGTTCGGACTCATCGGCGTTCACGACGAGGTAATGTGGGCGATCGCCCACTTCCTTCGGCATGAACGACCATTTGAGACCGGTCGGGAACCCCGCGCCGCCGCGGCCGCGCAGCCCGGACGCCTTCATCTCGTTGATGATCCAGTCGCGGCCCTTGTCGATGATCGCCTTGGTGCCGTCCCAGGCGCCGCGGCGGCGCGCACCTACGAGGCCCCAGTCATGGAGGCCGTAGAGGTTCTTGACGATGCGGTCCTTGTCGTTCAGCATGACGCTTTCCTAACCAAGCTTACGACGACCGCGTCTGGTCGGACGCGCCATCCTGCAACTTCCTGGCCTGTTCGATCCAGCGCTCGCGAACCGCGCGGCCCCGGAAATTCAGGTAGTTGTCGATCCAGACCAATTCCGGGTCGCTCCATTTCGCAATCTGCCAGAAATGGAAGATGCCGAGATCGTTGAGCTTACCCTCGATCACCGGGCCGATCCCCTTGACCTGCTTGAGATCGTCCTTGTCGCCCTGCGGCGCGCCGAGAAGGCCTTTCGGCTTCTCGCCGTCCGACATCATCTGGCTCTCGCCGCCGACTTCGCCAAGTGCCGCGTCGTCGCGCCCGTCCTCGCTCGAGCGACCCTCATCGGTTTCGAACACGTCGTCATGGGTCGCGCCTGAAAGCGTATCCGATGTCAGGGACCGCTCGCCCTCAAGCTTCGATACACCGACCTGGTCCTTGCCTGACAGGTCGGTGTCGCCTTTCGGACGCTCGGGCTGTGACCCGATGCCGTCATCCACTCGGTAGATGTTCTGGATCACCGCGTCGTCGGCCGCCGCCTCCTTGGCGCGCAGGAGACCTGCGGTGGACGGTTCCGCCGAGGATGTGTCGGCTGATTTCTGGCCGACCTCTGCGGCATCCTTCTGGGCGGCGTCCGTCATGCCTTCGCGCTGACCGCCTGTCTGACCGGACTGTTTGCGATGGCCTTCGCTCACCAGTTTGTCGCTCGTGTTATCTTCGACGGCCTTTCGAACGTTGCCGTTCGTCGCCTTTCCTGGCGAATCGAGTGCGGCGTCGGTCTCCTCGGCATAGCTGTCGGGGTACCCGGCCTGCGAGGGCGGCGTCGAAACGGCGTCACCCGCCCCTGCTCCCTGCGGCGCGGCACCGTTCGCCGGTCCTTCGCTGTGATCCTTACGCACCTCACCGATGAGATCGTCGTAGTCGCCCGTCAGGGACGTCAGACCGCCGATCGGCACCGACTCATGACGACCATTCTGCGGACCCGGCTTCACCTCGCCACCGCGTCCGGCCTCGAAGAGATCAAGCATCTTTTCGAAGCCCTCGGGCGTCAGATCCTCGTAAGTGTCCTCGAAGATCA
>JBBSUS010000200.1:0-5356 GCA_038234195.1 Hyphomicrobiales bacterium
TGGCGCAGGTCATCAAGATGCTGCATCTGGCCTGAGGCGCACAATTGGCATTTGAGGCGTCGAGCCCCGCTGGTTGGATTGGACCTTCATGATGGTGGTGACCAGCTGCGAGCCCGGCGCCTGAAAAGGCCCTTGTGTCAGCGCTTGTGCTGCACCTCCTCGAAGAGGGCATGCCAGGAATAACCGTCGCGGGTGATCAGCGCGTCGGCACCTTCTGGCCCGCGGCTGCCGGGAGCGTAGGGCTCCGGTGCGCCGCCGGACGCATTCTCGGTGGCCCAGCAGTCGAGGAATGGCTGCACGCCAGCCCAGCCGGCCTCGATCATGTCGGCCCGCTGGAACAGCGTCTGGTCGCCGATGAAGAGATCGTAGAGCAGCGATTCGTAGCCGGTCATGGCGGCAATGTCGAAGCTGTCGGCATAGTGGAATTTCAGCGACACCGGGACGGTGGAGATGACGAGGCCCGGCCGCTTGATCAGGACATCCATGTCGATGCCCTCGTCCGGCTGGATCTGGATGACCAGACGGTTTGGCGGCAGTTGCGCTTTGTCGACGCCGGGGAACTGCGCGAAGGGGACGGGCTTGAAGGTCACGATGATCTCGGTTTCCCTCACCGCCATCGCCTTGCCGGTGCGCAGGTAGAACGGCACGCCGGCCCAGCGCCAGGTGTCGACCAGCAGCTTCAGCGCGACATAGGTTTCCGTCTGGCTGTCCTGGGCGACGCCCTCGACATCGGTGTAGGCGGCGAGCGTCTTGCCGTCGACGGAGCCCGCCTCGTAGACGCCGCGCACGCCGTTTGCGGCCGCATCCTCTGGCCCATAATGGCGGATCGCCTTCAGCACCTTGGCCTTCTCGTCGCGAATGGCTTCCGGGTCGAGGCTGTTGGGCGGCTCCATCGCGACCATGGCGAGCAACTGGAAGAGGTGGTTCGGCACCATGTCGCGCAGGGCGCCGGTCGTGTCGTAGAAGCGCCCGCGCATGCCCACATCGACGGTCTCGGCCGCCGTGATCTGTACATGGTCGATGGCGTCGGATGTCCACAGGCGCGAGATCATGGTGTTGGCGAAGCGCGCCGTCATGATGTTCTGGACGGTTTCCTTGCCGAGGAAATGATCGATCCGGTAGACCTGATGCTCGTCCGCGCAGGCCAGGATCTGCGCGTTCAAAGCCTTTGCCGACGGCACGTCCCGTCCGAATGGCTTTTCGATGGCGATGCGCCGGAAAGCGGCGTCGGTCTCCTCCAGCAATCCGCTCCTGGCCAACTGCTCGACGATCGGGCCGAAGAAGCGGGGCGGCACGGCGAGGTAGAAGGTGGCGTTTCCGGTGGGCGCGGCGTCGATCTTCGCCCGCAGGGCGGCGTAGGTGGCGTCCTTGGTGAAGTCGCCACTGATGTAGGACAGACGCTGGCGCAACGTCTGCCATGCGGCGCCCCTGTCGACCGCACCCTCGCCGCCCTGTTCGGCATGGAAATCGTCATGCGCCTCGCGCAGGGCCGCGTCGTCGCCGGGCGCGATGTCGACGCCCACGATCGCCAGCCCGTCGTCGATGAGGCCGAGACGACGCATGTTGATCAGCGACGGCATCAGGAGACGTTTGGCGAGATCACCTATGCCGCCGAAGATGACCAGCGTTCCGGCCGGGGCCGGCGCCACGTGGGGCTGGCCGTCGGTGCTTTCGTTGCCGGGGGTTTCGCCGTGTGAGTCCATCGCCATCGTGCTGCCCTTCATGCTCGTCCAGTGGCGCGCCGCGGCCATCCGTTTGAGAGGCATCTATCCGCGGAGAGCGCAGATTCCATGGGCGCGCCGCAGATGACACCGCACAAGGCGTGGCGGTCGGGCGACAAGAGGGTGGCAACGGTGGCACACATTCACCGCCGCGCCTGCGCGGCTAGCGCCCCGCCAGCCTCCTGGCAGCAGAGCCTTGCATTCGTGGTGCGCCCGGTTGCGAAAGCCGTGTGTAGGTCGCGTCGCCAGCCGCCTGCGTAACGCGTGTCGACGCTTCCGTACCCGCCGAGGCCATCGATCCAGCTAGAATCATGGCAGGTGCGCGGCAACTCGAAGGCAGTGGATGGTAGAAAACGGCTCAACGTAAGCGCCGTCGTGAGCGCGTGCTCGCCGGCCAAAAGCGCATCGAAAACGCAAAGAGAGCCGCCGCGGCCTGGAGGGGGATACACCGCGACGACTCTCTCGCTTTTCAGCAAGCGGCGGCCCTGGAGAGGGGGATTAGGACCGTTGCCGCTCTGACATTCGGCGCATTAGCGGGGGACATGCTTCTGGCCGAACACGACGCGTCAGGCGCGTCGTTGAATTGAAAATGCGGCCGCACGCGCGCGAAATCAAGGCGCACGTTCAGAAAAAGCGTCACAGTCCCGTGAAAGGAACCTTAATTTCGCGTAAGAAACCCGAAGCGGCCATGGATGGCAAGGGGTATGCCGCGTTTTTAGCGATTTTCCTGCCCCGATCGCCGTGCCGCGCTGCGCAGAAGCCCGGGTCGTTGCAACGGCTTGTCCCGTGCCAGCCCACGCAAAAGCTTGTCGCCACGCGGCCGAGTTGGCCCCTGCCGCTTTCCGTCAAACTCACTGGCGACCGGGAAGAGCATGGCGGACAGACCGCTCGTCGTCTGAACGCCACCGCGCGACAGGGGAGCCTTGCGAACAGACCGCGGGCCTCGTTCCGATGCAGAGCCGCCTCGGCCGATGGACAGGCGCGCGGGCGCGCGATACGACCCTTTCCCATGAAAAAAGGCGATCATCTCTTCCTCGTCGACGGCTCGGCCTACATCTTTCGCGCCTATCACGCGCTGCCGCCGCTGACACGCAAATCCGATGGCCTGCCGGTCGGCGCCGTCGCCGGCTTCTGCAACATGCTGTGGAAGCTGGTGGAAGAATCGCGCGACACCGCGCTGAACACAACGCCCACCCACTTCGCGGTGATCTTCGACTATTCCTCGAAGACGTTCAGCAACGCGCTCTACGAACAGAACAAGGCCAATCGCGAGTCTCCGCCCGAGGATCTGGTGCCGCAATTCTCGCTGATCCGCGATGCCGTGCGGGCGTTCGACCTGCCCTGCATCGAGAAGGAAGGCTTCGAGGCCGACGACCTGATCGCGACCTACACGCGGCTTGCCGTCGAGGCCGGCGGCGACGTGACGATCGTCTCGTCCGACAAGGATCTGATGCAACTCGTCGGGCCGGGCGTCATCCTCTACGACCAGATGAAGGACAAGCGCCTCGGGCCCGACGAGGTAAAGGAGAAGTTCGGCGTCTTCCCCGAGAAGATGATCGATCTCCAGGCGCTCGTGGGCGACACCTCCGACAACGTGCCGGGCGTGCCGGGCATCGGCCCGAAGACCGCTTCGCAGTTGCTCGATGAGTATGGCGACCTCGAAACGCTGTTGGTGCGCGCGTCCGAGATCAAGCAGAACAAACGCCGCGAGAATTTGATCGAGTTTGCCGAGCAGGCGCGCCTTTCGAAGCGTCTGGTGACCCTCGACGCAGCGACGCCGCTGGGCGACGGCGAAGCCCTCGACGATCTCTTCATCTACGAGCCGGACGGCGAAAAGCTGATCGCCTTCCTGAAGGCGATGGAGTTCACCACGCTCACCCGACGGGTGGCGGCGACGCTCGGCACGGATGCGGCGTCGGTCGAGCGCGCCGATGTCGCGGTCGAGGCGGTCGCCCATGGCCCGGACCTCGATCCGGTGGCCGGATCGACGACGAAGGGCAAGGCCGCTGACGGCGTGCTGACGCCGCAGGGGCTGGCCGCCCATCGCCGGGAAGCCATCGCCGCGATCCCGCTCGACCGCGCTGCGTATGTGACGATCCGCGATACGGAGACGCTGCAAGCGTGGATGGCAGAGGCTCGCGAGACAGGGCTCCTCGCCTTCGACACCGAAACCAGCAGCCTGTCGTCGATGCGGGGCAATCTCGTCGGCGTGTCCTTTGCCACGAGGATCGGCCACGCCGCCTATGTGCCGCTCGCCCATGTCTCGCCGAACGGCGAAGCCGACCTCCTCAGCGACACCTCGGTCGAGGACGAGATCGGCCCGCAGTTGCCAATGGAAGAGGCGCTGGCGATCCTCAAGCCCGTTCTCGAGGATGATTCTGTCCTGAAGATCGGCCAGAACTTCAAATACGACCTTCTCGTCATGATGCGGCGGGGAATCAACGTCTCGCCCTTCGACGACACCATGCTGATCTCCTACGCGCTCGATGCCTCGTCCTCGCTCGAAGGCCACGGCATGGATGAGCTGTCCGAGCGCTTCCTCGGCCACAAGCCGATATCGTTCAAGGAGCTTTGTGGCTCGGGCCGCGCGATGAAATCGATCGCCGCCTGCCCGATCGACAAGGTGACCGAATACGCCGCCGAGGACGCCGACGTGACCTTGCGCCTGTGGAGCGTGTTGAAGCCGCGATTGGCAGCGGAAGGGATGGCAACCGTCTACGAGCGGCTGGAGCGGCCGCTGGTTCCAGTTCTCGCCCGCATGGAAGAGCGTGGCATCGCCGTCGACCGGCAGATCCTGTCGCGGCTGTCCGGGGAGTTTTCCCAGAAGCAGGGCGGGCTTGAGGCCGAGATCGCCGAGATGGCCGGCGAAAGCTTCAATCCGGGCTCACCCAAGCAGCTCGGCGAAATCCTCTTCGGCAAGCTCGGCCTGCCCGGCGGCAAGAAGACCAAGGGCGGGCAGTGGTCGACCGATGCCCGCGTCCTGGAGGATCTGGCCGCCGAAGGCCATGACCTGCCGCGCCGCATCGTCGACTGGCGCCAGCTGACCAAGCTGAAGGGCACCTACACCGACGCTCTGCCGGCGCACATGGACGGTGAGGGCCGCATCCATACCTCGTTTTCGATGGCCTCGACGACCACCGGCCGGCTGTCCAGCAACGAGCCGAACCTCCAGAACATCCCGGTGCGCACCCGCGAGGGCCGGGCAATTCGCACCGCTTTCATCGCGCCGAAGGGCAAGAAGCTGGTCTCGGCGGACTACAGCCAGATCGAGTTGCGCATCCTGGCCCACATCGCCGACATCCCGCAGCTCAAGGCGGCCTTCAAGGCGGGGATGGACATTCATGCGATGACCGCGTCGGAGATGTTCGGGACCCCGGTCGAGGGCATGGACCCGATGATTCGCCGCCAGGCCAAGGCGATCAATTTCGGCATCATCTACGGCATCTCGGCCTTCGGCCTTGCCAACCAGCTGTCGATCCCGCGCGAAGACGCCGGCCTCTACATCAGGAAGTATTTCGAGCGCTTTCCCGGCATCCGCGACTACATGGATGAAACCAAGGCGTTCGCGAAGGCCAACGGCTATGTCGAGACGCTGTTCGGCCGCCGCGCCCATTACCCCGACATCAGGTCGCCCA
>JBBSUS010000201.1:0-5334 GCA_038234195.1 Hyphomicrobiales bacterium
ATGCGACGCTGTTCGGAAACCAGCCGATCAAGCTCCAGCATCGTCTCGCGGAAACCGGCATGTTCACCCGCGAAGCGCTGGGCAAGCTGATCGAGCGGGTGCCGGCCGACCATTACGGCATCAACTCGATGGGCCGCGACAAGGCTCGTGCGGAAAAGATCTACGGCGAGATTGCCGGTTGCAGCGGCATCGAAGTGATCGAGGCGATCGAGAAAGGCCGCATGTGGCTCAACATTCGCCGGATCATGGATTTCGACCCGCAATACGCCAAGCTTCTCGACGATGTGTTCGCGGAGTTCGAAGCGCGCATGCCGGGACTTTCGACCTTCAAGCGCAATATCGGCGTGCTGATCTCCTCGCCGAACGCGCAGGTCTACTATCACGCCGACATCCAGGGCCAGTCGCTCTGGCAAATCTCCGGCAGCAAGCGGGTTTATCTGTACCCCTACACGCCGCCTTTCCTGTCGCCCAAAAGTCTCGAGAAGATCCTCCTGCGCGAGACCGACGAGGACGTCCAGTACCAGACCTGGTTCGACGATCACGCCACGGTCTTCGATCTTCATCCCGGCGAGATGCTGACCTGGCCGCTTTATGCACCTCACCGGGTCGAGAACCACGATTGCCTCAACATCTCGATCACCATGGAGCACTGGACCAATGAGATCTGGCGCTCCTATGCGGTCCATTACGGCAACGGTGTACTGCGGCGCTCGGTCGGCGCCAGCACGCCGTCGACGGACACGTCCGGCCTCGGCGTCTATCCCAAGGCCTTGTCGGCCTTCTTGTGGAAGAAGCTTGGCCGTGAAAACAGGGGCGACGTGGTCAAGACCAAGAGTTTCCGGATCGACCCGGCCTCGCCCACCGGAATGACGGAATATCGCTGACGCAGGATCGCCAGGGGCGGGTCCCGCCCTTGCCAGACGATCACGTGGCTTCAAATCGATCGAGTGAACCGATGACTCCGTCCAGTTCCGTCATGCTTGCGGAAGACGCCCAGCAGATCGACCGCGAGAGGCTCGACGTGAACCATCCGGAAGGCGCGATGGCGGCATTGCCTGCGATGCCGCGTGCAGCGGTGGAAACGCTGGACTTTCTTTCGGCCGAATATCGCGACCTCTACGCCGCCTCCGCGGCGACGGCGTTCCAGGCGCCGCTGTGGATGCACCATCTCCACACGCAACTGGCCCCCAGGCTGGGGGCACGCGCCCACACGATCGTCGTGCGCGATCGGGACAGCGGCCGGCTTCTGGCCGTCATCCCGTTGGTTGGGCAGAAATCGCTGGGCGTCACCATGCTGCAGCCAGCCGACTTCGGCGCTTGCGATTCGAACGCGGTGGTGGCGAGCGCCGAGACGCTGGAGGCGATGACGGGCGATCGCGCTCTGCTCAAGGCGATCGACGGTCTGTTGTCGGTCGGCAGCCTTTTGATCTTCCGCAAGGTGCGGGGCGACGGCTTCGACGCCAGGCGGCTGTTCCTGAGGACGGTCGAGACGACAAACGACAATTGCGCCTATCACTGCGCCATCGAAGACGATTTCGAGGACTGGCGGCGCAAAACGATGCGCAAGCAGTTCACCAAGGAGCTGAATCGGCTCGCCCGGCAGTTGGAGCGCGATGTCGGCCCCTACGAGCATCGTCTCGTCACAGATGCCGCTGCGATCGCCGAGGTGTTCGAATTCGCACGGGGTGCGCGCGAGGGTCGCTTCGAGGACGATCTTTTCGCAACCGACGCGTATTTCGCCTTCTATCGCGACTATGCGATGGCTGGGGCGGCAAGCGGCGAAGCGATGACCTACGCCAGCTATCTCAATGGCAAGCCGATCGCGATGTTGTTCGGTCTTTGCGGCGACGGTGCCTTTCACGCCGTGATCACCGCTTCGGACATGCAGGGGTTCAGGAAGTTCTCGCCCGGTCTGCAGATCATCTACGGTGTCATCAAGCAGCGCTTCGACGAGGGGCATCGGCTGTTCGACATGGGCGTCGGTGATACCGGCTACAAGGCGCATTTCCGGGTCGAGGAGACGAAGCTCACCAATTTCACCGTCGCGCATTCGCCGATGGGGGCAGCGGTCGGCGGAATCTACAACAACGCCAAGCCGATGAAGAACTTTCTGAAGCGCTTCTCACCCAAGGTCCGTTGAATTGCAGGTGGAGCCGATCAAACGACCGCGCGGGCCGAAACCCGGCGCGGCGGCGGGCTTCTCCTGGCAGGAGACGAGGCGATGACGCCCTCTGAACGCTTTTCCCTGGCGCGAAACCGTTTCGGTCGCTCCTCGGCGGGCGGCATCGTCGGCGCGGTGGCGCTCAAGGCCGGCTTCATCACCTTCAACTTTGCGCTGATCTTCCTGGGTGCGCGCACCCTCGGCGCCGAACAGTTCGGCATCTATTCGATCGTCTTCAGTGCGGCGGGACTGTTTTGCGTGGCGGCGACCTTCGGCCAGCAGGTGCTGATCATGCGGTCGTGGGGCGAATATGCCGGCGATCAGGATTGCGGTCTTCTCAAAGGCTCCTTGTATTACAGCGGGGGCATCAGTCTGGCCGGCGCGGTTCTCGTGGCGGCGTCGTTCTTCGTCTGGCTCGACATCGCTCACGACCATGCACTGGCGTTGACGGCGACGATGTTCGTCTTCCTGCAGACCCTCGTCCTCGTCACCTCCCACCTGTTGCGCTCGGCGATCGGGGTCGGTGTCGGCGACGGTCATGCCAACATCACCGCAACCTTGCTGCCGGTCGTCTATCTGGCGGCGTGTCTCGCCCTTGGCATCACGCCGACGGTGGCGATCATCTTTGCCTTTTACGCGCTCGGTGTCGCGGTGGCGCTGATCGTTCACTTCCTGGCGATGCGCAAGAAGCTCAGCGCACTCGCATGGTCGCCCGAAATGCCGGCGCGCTACGATCTGCCGACCTGGAACCCGCGAACGGTGAAGCTGTGGCTCTCCTCGGCGCTCGAAGCGTCGAACCAGTATCTCGACGTGCTCATCATCAGCTATCTCATGAGCCCGATCGTCGCCGGCGCGTATTTCGTCATCACGCGCCTTGCCAACGTCTTCGCCACCGCTGCCGACGCGATCAACATGTACGCGACGCGTCATATCCCCGATCTGTATTTCCAGAAGCGTGACGACGATTTGAAGCGGATGCTGGACGCGGTCTCCGGCTTCGTCGCGCTGATGATCGTCGCCGGGGCCGTGGTCATCGCGGGCGCCGGCGACTGGGTGCTCGACGCCTTTAATCCCGACTACAGCCGGTACTATCTGCCGCTCCTGGTCCTTTCCTTCGGAACGGCCAGTATCGCCGCGTCCGGCCCGGCCGCCTACATGCTGATGCTGACCGGCCACGAGGGGCGCTACCTCTCGATCCTGGCGATCTCGATCACGCTCAGGGCGATCGGCTTCTTCGTTCTCATTCCGCGCTACGATCTCCTCGGCGCGGTGATTGCATCCAGCCTGTCCTTCCTGTTCCTGGGCATCGAGCTCACCCGATGGGCCAGCGCCAAGACGGGCTACAACTGCTCCATCCTGCGGCTCGGGCGCTACGGTGGTCTCAGTCTGCTGGGCGACGCGCAATGACGACGGTCTTCGAGGGCAACTGTTCCGCAGCGACGACGTCCAGATCCCGGACAGACGCCCGGGTCGGAGGCAACGCAGACGAAAGATCGGCGGCGCGGTCGATCCTGACGACGCTGGGAACTGCGCTCGCCGCGCTCGTTGCAGTGGCTTTTCCGGTCTTCGGCCATACGATCCACCCGGCGGCCGGCATCCTGTCGACCATCGTTCTGGCCTGCGCGCTCTATGCCATATCGCCGGGCGCGGCGCTGACGGCCGTCCTGTTCGGCGCGCTCTTCCAGAACCTCTTCGTCTCTCTCGCCTCGCCACAGATCACCTCCGGCACCGATTTCAATCTCGTGCGCGGCTACAATTTTCAGATGCTGGCAGTGGTCTGGGGCCTTTCCTGGCTCGAATATCTTTCGACGTGGCGACGCGACCGCGTTCTCACCAATCGGCTGATGCTTTGGACCAGCGCCACCCTGGCGGTGATCTTCGCCTATACGATGCTTGGGGCGCTCGAAGGCCCCCAGTCGGCGATCATCTATCTGCGCAACATCGCCAGCGCTCTGCTGATGTTCCAGGCTGCCCTCGTCATCTCGCGCCTGCATGTCTTCAGGCTCGACGGGGTGCTTGCGCTGGCGGCGCTTCTCCTCGTGGTGCTCGGCTATGTCGAACTTCTCTACCGCGACGATTGGCTGCGCTGGACGAATGGCTACGACTTCTGGCGGCTCAGCCGCGCGGACGAGATCGCAGCCGGGATATGGGACCTGCAGGCCAAGGAACTCGGTCAGGTGGTGCTGGGACTGCAGGATTCCTTCAAGATCACGCTCTTCAACACGCCGCTGCTCGCCGATCTCGGCATTCGGGTGGAGCGGGTGTTCGGACCCAACATGCATCCGATCAGCTACGCCTATGCGCTGGCCTTCTTCGTGATCTACACGGCCTATACGCGCCGCTTCGTCCTGGCAGTTCTGCTGCTGCCATTGCTCGTCATCGCCAACGCCAAGGGCGCCGTGATCATGGTGGTCCTGTCGGGAATTGCCTTCGTCGTCTCGCGACTCTTCGGCATGCGCTTCGCCTTCTTTTCGCTGTTTGCGATGCTGTGCGTCTATGTGGCGGCGGGTATCGTCCTCGGCCTGCGCATCGGTGATTTCCACGTGCTCGGCCTGATGGGCGGCATCTACAATTTCGTGGAATATCCGATCGGTCACGGGATCGGAGCCGGCGGCAATCTCACGACGAATTTCGCCACGCTCGACTGGTCGGATTTCCAGGCCGCCGGCCGCACGCCCGTCGCCGTCGAAAGCTCGATCGGCGTACTCCTCTACCAGATGGGCGTCGGCGCGCTGGTGGTGTCGGCCTGTTACGCCTGGCTTGCGTGGCGCACGACGCTGATTGCCTCGGCGAGCGGCAACGCGCTTCATGCCGCGGTCGGCTTTGCCGTTCTGATCATCCTGTTCAACGGCTTCTTCCAGGAAGAGGCGCTGTTCTCGCCGCTCGGCATCGGGATCCTTCTGACGCTCGCCGGAGTCATCCACGGCAACGCGTTGCGGCAGGTGGAAGCGTGACGACCACGATCGGGCTGCCGGAAGAGCGTGGCGAGCCGACCATGCCGCCGCGCGGCCGGATCCTGTTCGTTCAGACCCAGGCTGAAAACGCGGGGGCGCAGGAAATCTCGCGGCTGATCGGCAACGGACTCGAGGCGCGGGGCTTCGAAGTGCATCACCTCTTTCTCTATCGGGTCTCGGACGCATGCGACGGGCTGTCCAACGTCGTCTTCGTCTCAC
>JBBSUS010000202.1:0-5313 GCA_038234195.1 Hyphomicrobiales bacterium
CTTCTTGGTAATGCCGATACTCAAGGTGTCCTCCCGCAAAAGGGATCGATTGCAAATCGATGGGTCGACGTCCGCAGGCCGCATTATCGCGCCGAACATCCAAGCGAGCAAATAGGTGTCGGGTTCGTGGTGGAAAAGACCATCCGTCGAGCCGTTCGGGAAGAGCGTTCAGCGACGCCGGGTGACGCTAGACCGCCATCAGGCAACGCCACAGAAGCCTTGCCGCGCAAGGAAATCCAGGATGGCATCGCCGAACACATCGTTACGGTCCCCCGCGACCATGTGCCCTGCGCCAGCGATATCGACGAACTCCGCTGCAGGCGCAAGCCTTCGAAAGGCCGCGATCTCGTCTTGCGTGACGATATCGGACTGCTGGCCACGCACGAGCAGAATTGGCGCTTCGAGGGATTGGACCGCATCGGCCATCTGCGCGGCGGCCTCCTGCCGTCGACGTCCCGCGCCGGTCTTCTCAGACAAGAATGCAGGGTCCCAATGCCAGCGCCATCGGCCGTCTTCACCGAGTCGCAAATTGCGCTTGAGACCCTCGAGCGATGACGGCGCCTTGCGAGCGGGCAGATAGCGGGCAACCGCGTCACCGGCGTCCTCGATGCTGGCGAAGCCCTCTTCCATCCGATCGCCCATGAAGGCTCGGATGCGGGCAATGCCTTCCGGATTGAGGTCGGGCGTCACGTCGACGAGCACGATCGCTGCAAAGGGTGAAGAGCCATTCGAGGCGAGCAGGCCAGCGATGCCGCCGAGCGATGCGCCGACAAGCACCGGCTTTTGCCCGGTCTCATCCCTGATCGCGCCGGCAAGAACGATCGCGTCACGGCCGAAATCGAAGAAGCTGTAGGCGCCGTTCGCGACCCAGTCGCTCGTTCCGTGGCCGCGCTGATCGATAGCGATCGCATCGAGCCCCTTGCTCGCCATCCGGCGAGCGACGGCGTTCCAGGCATGGCGCGTCTGACCGCCGCCATGCAAGAGCAGCACCGGCTGCCCTTCCCCGTCCTGGCGAGGCCCCCGACGTGTTCCGTCGAGCCGATTGCCATCGGCACCGCGCCACGCGACCGGCCACTCCTCGACCACAGCCGGGTCCGAGACGCGGCTCATGCGGCGTCGACCAGGAAGTCGATCACCCTCGCCTTGAAGCTGCGATCGCCCACCGCGAGCATGTGATCGCGTCCCTTGATCGCAAAGACCTCGGCGTCCGGCAGCAACGCGGCCAACGCCTGCGGATCTCCGGCGATCTCGTCGGCGGTGCCGACCCCAATCAGCGTCGGCTGCTCGATCCGCGCCACCTCGCTCGGCGTCAGTTCCTGGCGCGAGGTCGAAATGCACGCGGCCAATGCCTGGCGGTCGCTGTTTGTGCGGTCGGCGAAGGCCCGGAACATGCGTCCACGCTCGTCGGTGACATCGTCGAGCGAGGGCGCCCGAAGCGCCGCTGCGATCGGGTCCCAATCACCGACGCCGGTAACGAGCCCGATGCCGAGACCACCGAGAATCAGGCAGGAAACCCGCTGCGGCGTCGCGAGCGCAGCGAACGCTGCAACGCGGGCGCCCATCGAATAGCCGAAGACCGCCGCTTGGCCGATGCCCAGGTGATCGAGCAGCGCCACCGCATCGGCCGCCATCTTCTGGGGTGTGTAGGCGGACTCGTCGCGCGGCTTGTCGCTCGCTCCATGGCCGCGATGATCGAAGGCGACGACGCGGTAACCGGCCTTCGTCAGCGTCTGCACCCAGCCCGGATCGATCCAGTTGACCCGCATCGAGGAGGCGAAGCCATGCATCAGGAGGATCGCCGGGCGCTCGGCATCGCCTTCGTCGAGATAGGCCAGGCTCAGGCCATCGCTGGTAAAATGCTGCATCGGTGGGTTCCTGCTCGGGCGCTTCGCGATTCCGACATAGCCCACACCGCGTGCCGATCAAAATCCGACCGGGCATCCGAGTTGAACAACGAAAACCCAACAAGAGGCGATTGACGATGACGACACCGCCAGCGTTGCGCGGGCGTCCTTCAGTGGAACCCTGTTCAAGTCGGCGCACGGGAACTATGGTCCGCGCCGCGACGCAACAGAACCTGAGAGATGAGCGCGATGGCCGGTCACCAGATCCCGCACTTCCAGAACGACGAGGGTCACGACACGATCGCGATCGGCGTCACGGAATTCATGTGCTGCGGCGCCAATCCGCCACACGACCATCCGCACGTCTATCTCGACATGGGCGACGAGGGCGAAATCGTCTGCGGCTACTGCTCGACCCTCTACAAGCTCGACACGTCGTTGAAGGCCGACGAGACCCGGCCGGCCGGCTGCGTCTACGACCAGGCCGCGTAGTTCCTCACCAAACGCACACCGATCGAGACTCCAATGCCGAACGGCGATGAACCGATCGCAATCGTCGGCGCCGGCATCGCCGGACTGACGCTGGCGCTGGAACTCGCGCGCATCGGGCTGTCCTGCGACATCTACGAACGTGCGCCGGAACTGATGGAGGCGGGCGCCGGCATCCAGCTGTCGCCGAACGCGCTGCGAGTGCTGGCGCGACTGGGCCTCGTCGAACGGCTCGACATGGCCGGCACGCAGGCCCGCTCGGTCACGCTGCGGTCCCACCGCTCGGGACGTCGCATCGCCACCGTCCCGGTCTCCTCCAGCGACGGCACGCCCTACCTTTCGATCCACCGCGCCGATCTGCAGTCGGTGCTTGTCGATGCGGTGATCGCTTGCGGCATGGCCAGGCTGCATCTGGGTCGAACGCTTACGACGGTCAAGCCATCAGGAAGCGCAATTCGGCTGTCGTTCGCGTTCGACGACGAAGCGACGGGATCAGGCGAAAGCAGGCGTTACGAAAGTGTCGAGGCAGCGCTGGTGATCGGCGCCGATGGCGTCCACTCCACGCTGGCGTCGCTTTTGAACGTCGGGCCCGTCCGCGCCGCGGACGCCGTCGCGTGGCGCGGAACGGTCACGCACGATGCTTCATCAGGTGATGCGCATGCACTGGCGGGAACACCCGCGGGGATCGAGGCCTGGCTCGGCCCCAAGCGTCACGCCATCGCCTATCCCATTGCGGGCGGACGCCGCACCAATCTCGTGCTGATCGAGCCGACGCATGGACCCCTGCCATATCGGCGAAATCCATCCTTGCCCGCGCAAGATCCGAACGAGAGCGGCAGTATCCACCCTTCGCAGCGAGGGTGGCCTCATCCGGGCGCGCAGGGCGTCGCCGACCGCTTCGCCGAGTGGGACCCGCGCCTTCACAGGATGATTGCGCAAACCTCGGAGTTGTCGCCTTGGCCGCTCCTCGATGTGCCAGGCGATCGCGTCTGGCGCCATCTCGGCAACCGGGTGCTCCTTATCGGCGACGCAGCCCACGCCATGTTGCCCTATGCCGCTCAGGGTGCGGCAATGGCGATCGAGGACGCCGCGGTGCTCGCCAATCATCTGGCGGTCGCGACTGAACCGACGCAAGCGCTGGTCGCCTACGAGGCCGAGCGCCGACCACGTGTTCAACGCGTCGCCAAGCGCGTCGCCTTCCATCGTTTGGTCTATCATTTGCCGATGCCGGTCAGCTGGGGCCGCAATGCCGTGCTGGCTTTCGCGCCCGCCGACGCCTTGCGAAAGAGCCTGGGCTGGCTCTACGACTGGTCTCCGGATTGATGCGATGGGTCGGAAGGGCGAAAGGTTCTTCGCCTGTCCGGCCAAACCCGGTTGGAACGCCCGGCATCCTGCCTCATTTACCCTTTACCGATCGGGATGCGGCAGCTGCCGCGTCGCGGCGCACATGGTGGGAACACATCACCAGGCGTCGTTCGGGAGACCGAAGGGACGGTTTCACCTCAAAGGGTTTTCATGCCGAAATTCAGACCAACGGGCCGACTTGTCGGCATTGCCGCGCTTGCGGCTTCGACTGCACTGAGCGGGCCGATTGGCGCCTATGCGCAAGACAATGCCCGCCTCCATTCGTCCACCGTGCGCGTGGCCCAGGCGGACGCGCCGCTGCCGCCGACTGAGCAACAGCCGGCCGAACCTGCGGCAGCAGCCGAGCCCGCCGCACCGGCAGAGCCGGTCGTCGAACAGCCAGCACCCAAGGTAGAAGAGCCCGCACCAGCGCCTGAGCCGAAGGTGGACGAGCCTCCGGCTCCGGCTCCAAAAGCAGAAGCGCCAGCGCCGGTTGCCGAACCCAAGCTCGAATCACCGGCACCTGCGGCCGACAAGCCAGTCGAAGCAAAGCCGGCCGACGCGCCTACAGCGCCGGCCGCAAAATCGGCACCTGCTCCGGCTGCAGAAACACCGCCGTCGGCAGCGGAAGGGCCCGCCGAGACAACGGCAGCCCCCGCAGCCGATGCCCCGAAGAAGCGCTCGGGCAAGAAGCAGCGCGGGAGCAAAGCCCCTGCCGAAATCGCCCCTCCGGCCGAAAAACCGGCGTCCGAAGCACCAACGGCCCCCGCAGATGACCCGGCGGCGGCCAAGCCGTCGACAAAGCCTGCCGCCGAAACCAAGTCGAAAGCCACCCCCGCTCCCGCTGCAAGCGAGGCGCCCGCACCTGTGCCGGAAACCGCTGTCCCAGGCCAGCCGACCGGCCAGGAGGTTGCACCTGATGCGGCTCCGGACACCAAAACGCCGGCCGCCAAGTCTCCCGCACCGAAGGCGGCGCCGGCTGGCGATGCCGCAACTCCCCCGGCGGGTGCGACGCCGCCAAGCGGGGAAGTCCCGGGCACTCCGCCCGCAGCGCCAAACGGCGATCAGGCGTCCCCTGCGGGCCAAGCCGGACCTGCTGCGGGCAACACTGACGCGCCCGCCCCGGCTGCTGGCGACGGCACCCCAACTGAGGCGAAAGCTACCCCTTCAGAGGCCCCTTCCGCACGCCCCGTCGAAACGCCCAAGCCGGTGGCAGCGGACGTTCAAACCGAGGCTGTACCGCAAGGCGGCGTGGCTGCCAGCGATGCCCGCGTTCAACAGCTCGCCGCTCCCGTCGATGTGCCGTCGATCACCGCTGAACAGGGCAAGCGCATCAAGGCACCGGCCGCTCCAGCCGCGGCGCCCGGTGCGACCGACAACTCGACCACCACGACGAACAACACCACGGTCAACAATACGACCATCAACAACACGGTGGTCGCGGCTCCCCAGCTACCGCCGGGAGCGAAGGTGGTCGAGCGCGTTGGTGATCGTGACATCCTGTCCATCGTCGGAGCCGGTGTTGCCGGCGCCGTCGCAGGCGGCGCCGCGGCTTATTTCATCCGTGGCAACGATGACGACCGGATCGCCAACAAGGCCGAGGATCGATATTACGAACAGCTGCGCGACGACCGCC
>JBBSUS010000203.1:0-5311 GCA_038234195.1 Hyphomicrobiales bacterium
ATGTCGGTCGGCGCCGCAGTCGGACCCAGCAAGCCTTCCCAGATCGGCAGGCGTCCCTGGTGGCCAAATTCACTTGCGTCCGACATGGGGCCGTCCCCTCGAGGAAATCCGGCGTCCCATACACCCTTCGCAAACCCTTCGCTCGCCAGCTTTCATCAATGGTTAGTGAGGGCCGAGCCCCTTTGACGATACGCCGCTCGACCCTATCAACCCGGAAGGGCACGCGACCCACGGCGACCGGCATGCATCCGCACCAGATGCCCGAGTGCGTGAAGACGCGCTCATGAAAAAACAGCCGCTTAGAGTGCTAAGCCGATGGTGGACGACAGCATCGGGCCATAACCTCCGATTGTCGGCATCGAGTTTTCTTATTCGTCGGGAATGGTAAATGAAATCCGGACTCCCGACGCCTGATCGCGTCAGAACAGGCCCTCGATTTGGCCCGCCTCGTTCAGCCGGATGAATTCGGCTGCCGGCTTCGACGGCAGGCCCGGCAGCGTCATGATCTGGCCGCAGATGACGACGACGAAGCCGGCACCGGCGGACAGGCGCACTTCGCGCACATGAACGGTATGCCCCTCCGGCGCGCCGCGCAGTGTCGGATCGGTGGTGAAGGAATATTGCGTCTTGGCGATGCAGATCGGCAGCGTTCCGTATCCCGCGTCTTCCCAGGCGGTGAGCTGGTGGCGTACCGAGGCGTCGGCGGTGACGTTGCCGCCGCGATAGATTTTCGACACGACCGTCTCGATCTTCTCGAAGAGCCCCATTTCATCGGGATAGAGCGGCTTGAAATCAGCGGTATCGCCGTCGGCGAGCGCCGCGACCTTTTCAGCCAGTTCGGTAATGCCCGCGGAGCCTTCGGCCCAATGCCTGCAGACCACAGCTTCGACGCCGTGCTGTCCGACATAATCGGAGATCGCCTTGATCTCGGCATCGGTGTCACCGAGGAAATGGTTGATCGCCACGATCACCGGAACACCGAAGCTCGTCACGTTCTCGACGTGCCGGCCGAGATTGGCGCAGCCCCTGGTGACCGCCTCGACATTTTCGGCCTTCAGATCCTCCTTGGCGACACTGCCATTCATCTTCAACGCCTTGACGGTCGCGACGATGACGCTGGCAGAAGGTTTCAGCCCGGCCTTGCGACATTTGATGTCGAAGAACTTCTCCGCCCCGAGATCGGCGCCGAAGCCGGCTTCGGTGACGACGTAGTCCGCCAGCTTCAAGGCCGTCGTGGTGGCGACCACCGAGTTGCAGCCATGGGCGATGTTGGCGAATGGCCCTCCATGGACAAGCGCCGGATTGTTCTCCAGCGTCTGGACGAGGTTCGGCAACATCGCGTCCTTCAAGAGCACGGCCATCGCGCCATCGGCCTTCAGGTCGCGGGCAGTGATCGGATGTTTCTCGAAGGTATAGCCTACGACGATGTCGCCGAGCCGGCGTTCGAGGTCCTTGATATCCGTCGACAGACAGAGGATCGCCATGACCTCGGAGGCGACGGTGATATCGAAGCCGGTTTCGCGGGTGTAGCCGTTGGCGACGCCGCCGAGCGGGGCGGCGATCTCGCGCAGCGCCCGGTCGTTCATGTCGAGCACCCGGCGCCAGGTGACGCGGCGGGAATCGATCTGCAGTTGGTTGCGCCAATAGATGTGGTTGTCGATCATCGCCGCGAGCAGGTTGTGCGCTGTGGTGATGGCGTGGAAATCGCCGGTGAAATGGAGGTTCATGTCCTCCATCGGGATGACCTGCGCGTAGCCGCCGCCGGCCGCCCCGCCCTTGACGCCGAAGCAGGGACCGAGCGAGGCCTCGCGAATGCAGATGACGGCGCGCTTGCCGATGGCATTGAGCCCATCGCCGAGGCCGACGGTGGTCGTCGTCTTGCCCTCGCCGGCGGGCGTCGGGTTGATCGCCGTCACCAGGATCAGCTTGCCGTCGGGCCGCCCCTTGAGCGACTTGATGAAAGCCGCGGAAATCTTTGCCTTGTCGTGACCGTAGGGAACGATATCGGTCTCCGCGATGTCGAGCCTTGCAGCGATGTCACGGATCGGCTTCTTGTTCGCAGCGCGGGCGATTTCGATATCGGACTTCACGTCGGCCATGGGCGTTTTCTCCGGGCTTTTCTGATCGGCGCGCGACAATAGGCAGAAGCTGCGCAATCTGCCAACGGGATGCCTGTTGCCGGTCGCAGCGTCGAAGCTGAACCGTTGGTCTTTCGCCGGCGATGCTCGCCATGCGAGAAGACCACCTCGGAGCGAAGGGAATGCAGCGGATGACGAGACTTGCAAAGGCTGAGCCACAAGGGCGCCAGTGTGGCAGCTGGCCAGCCTGGCGATCGCGCGACACCGCCCGATCGCAAGTTGCTCGGCGTGGCCTGGAAGCGCACCTGCTCGGATGTTCGGCATGACCCCTTCGGTGGTCATCGCCGGCGGTGGCCAGGCCGGCTTTCAATGTGCAGCGAGCCTGAGGCAGGGCGGCTTCAACGGCACGATCACGCTGGTCTCTGCGGAAGACCACCTTCCCTATCAGCGCCCGCCTCTGTCGAAAACCTACATCAAGGATGACAAGAGCTTCGACAGCCTGATGCTGAAGCCCGAGAGCTTCTTCGAGAAGAATGCAATCGACGTTCGGCTCGGGACCGGCGTCGCCAAGATCGAGCGCGCCATCAGGACCGTGACGCTGGGCACCGGCGAACGGCTTGGCTTCGAGCATCTGGTCCTCGCGACCGGGGCCCGAAACCGAACGCTGCCGGTCGCGGGCACTGATCTGCCCGGCGTCCACCAGTTGCGCGGGGTCGACGATGCCGAAGCGCTGCGGGCGGCCCTGAAGACGGCGACCCGCGTCGCCATCGTCGGCGCGGGCTTCATCGGGCTGGAGGTCGCAGCGTCGGCGCGCACGCTTGGCAAAGTGGTGACAGTCGTTGAAGCGGCGGACCGGGTCATGGGGCGCACGGTCTCGTCGGACATCTCGGTCTTCTTTCTAGCGGCGCACCGCGCCATGGGCACCGACATCCGGCTCTCGACGCCGCTGGAAGCGATCCTTGGCGATGAAGCCGTCACCGGGATTTGCCTCGCCGGCGGCGAGGAGATTGCCGCCGATCTGGTCCTGATCGCCGCCGGTGTCCTGCCCGATGATCACCGGGCCAAGGCCGCCGGCGTCGAAACCGCGAATGGCGTCCTCGTCGACGCCTACATGACGACCAGCGATCCTGCGATCTTCGCCATCGGCGACTGCGCCGCGTTCGAAAGCCGCTTTGCGACGGGCCGCGTGCGGCTCGAATCCGTGCAGAACGCCATCGATCAGGCCAAATGCGTGGCGGCAAGGATCATGGGCGGCACCACGCCCTATGACAGTGTGCCATGGTTCTGGAGCGATCAGGGCCCCTACAAGCTGCAGATCGTTGGGCTTACGGCAGGCGCCGACCATGTCGTGGTCGCGCAGCCGCAGGATGGCACGCTGATCGCCTATTGTTTCAAGGGCGAACAACTGCTCGGGATCGAAACGGTCAACCGGCCCGGCGAGCACATGCTCGGCCGCCGTATCCTCGGCAACGATCTGAAGCTCGCCAAAACCGAAGTCGCGACCGAACGCTTCGATCTCAAGGCGCATGTTGCCGCGCTGATGACTGGCCGTTGAGCGAAGACAAAGCGTGGTCCAAGCCAAGAAAAAGCCCGCACGCCAAGGGCGTCGGGCTTTTTCTCATGAGGTCGGTGCATGCAGCGGTGGGAGGAGAGACGCCGCATGTCGACTTGAGCGCAGGAAAATCTCCGGACCGTTCGATTGGGAGGAAACCGTCGGGCCTTATCGCGATCTTTTCCGCAACGTCAGAATGATAACCCAGGTTGCGGAAAAGACCTGTCACCCGTTTGCTACGATTCCATTGCAATCAAGCTGGCGTTGCCTCCGGCGGCTGCCGTGTTGATCGAAACCACCTGCTCGCGGGCAAAGCGCACCACGTAGTTCGGGCCACCTGCCTTCGGGCCGGTGCCCGACAGGCCAGAGCCGCCGAAGGGCTGCGAGCCGACGATGGCACCGATGATGTTGCGGTTGACGTAGATGTTGCCGACGGTCATTCGCTCGGTCGCCTGCTTCACGACGTCGTCGATGCGGCTGTGGATTCCGAGCGTCAGGCCGAAGCCGGTCTTCTCGATCGCCTCGCACACCTTGTCGAGTTCACCGGCTTTCCAGCGCACCACGTGGAGGATCGGACCAAACACTTCGCGGTCGAGGCTTTCGGGCTTGTCCAGTTCGACGATGTGCGGCGCGAACCAGTGGCCCTCCTTCGGAAGCGACGGGTCGAGGCGGCCCTCGAATTTCAGCTTCTGGCTTTTTCGCATCCGTTCGACATGCTCGCGCAACATCCCGAGCTGGTCGGCGTCGATGACCGGGCCGATATCGGTCGCGATGGCGTGCGGGTCGCCGACACTCAGTTCGGCGGCGGCGCCCGCAATCATCTCGACCATCTTGTCGGCAACATCCTCCTGCACGTAAAGTAACCTGAGAGCGGAGCAGCGCTGCCCGGCCGAGCGGAAGGCCGACATGACGACGTCATCGGCGACCTGTTCCGGCAGCGCCGTCGCGTCGACGATCAGCGCGTTGATTCCTCCGGTTTCAGCAATCAGCGGCGCGATCGGGGCGTTGCGCGCGGCGAGCGAGCGGTTGATGGCGAAGGCGGTCTCGGTGGAGCCGGTGAAGGCGACGACGGCGGTCTTGTCGTGCGAGACGAGCGCGGCGCCCGCCTCGCCGTCGCCGGGCGCGAGATAAAGTCCGACCCTGGCAAAGCCTGCCTCGTGCAGGAGATCAACGGCGAGCGATGCAACGAGCGGCGTCTGTTCGGCCGGCTTGGCGATGACGACATTGCCGGCAGCGAGCGCAGCCGCGACCTGTCCGGTGAAGATCGCCAGGGGAAAGTTCCAGGGCGAGATGCAGACGGCGACGCCGCGCGAGCGATAGTGCAGGCGGTTTTCCTCGCCCGTCGGCCCCGGCAGCAGCGACGGCTCGAACAGCCGTTCGGCTTCGCTGGCGTAGAACCGCAGGAAGTCGACCGCCTCGCGGATTTCGGCGATACCATCGTCGATGGTCTTGCCGCCCTCAGAGGCGAGCAGCGCCATAAAGGCACCCTGCCGGGCCTCCATCAGATCGGCGGCCTTGCGCAATTGCGCGGCACGGGTCGCTGGCGCCACCTTCTCGGTTGCCGGCACATGGTGCGCGGCTTCCGTGACCAGTGCCTTGGCGCCTTCGGCGGACAGATGATGGCTCGTGCCGACGACACGCCCGTCGATCGGCGAGCGAATGTCGAGGACGTCCTTCACCA
>JBBSUS010000204.1:0-5299 GCA_038234195.1 Hyphomicrobiales bacterium
GACCAGACCCTGCGCTACAAGGTGATCGAAGAGGGTCCGAAGGCCTCCGACCGGCCTGTGCCGGTCGAGGTGTTTCTGAATGGCGACCTGATCTCGCGCGAACAGGCCCGTCCAGGGACGGACGCCACGTTCACCTTTCAGCTCCCACGAGCCGGAAAGAACATCCTGGAGCTCTCGGTCGCCAAGGACCCTGACGAGATCACGCAGGTCAACAACCGGGCCATCGCGATCGTCGACGGCATCCGCGAGAATCTGCGCGTGCTGCTCGTCTCCGGCGAACCACACGCGGGCGAGCGCACCTGGCGCAATCTCCTGAAATCCGATGCGGCGGTGGACCTCGTCCACTTCACCATCCTGCGCCCGCCGGAAAAGCAGGACGGCACGCCGATCGACCAGCTGTCGCTGATCGCTTTCCCGACCCGCGAGCTGTTCGTCGAGAAGATCAAGGATTTCGACCTGATCATCTTCGACCGATACCAGGAACGCGGCGTGCTGCCCTCGCTGTATTTCGACTACATCGCGCAATATGTGAAGAATGGTGGCGCGATGCTGATCGCGTCGGGGCCCGAATATGCCGGCGAGGAGAGCGTTGCGACGACGCCGCTGCAGTCGATCCTGCCGGCGATGCCCACGGGCGGCGTCGAGGAAAAGGCCTTCCGTCCCGAAATCTCCGATCTCGGAAAGAAGCATCCGGTGACCCGTGATCTGCCCGGCTCGGCAGCGACGCCACCGGACTGGAGCCAGTGGTTCCGCGCGATCGATGTCGGCGAGCCCAAGGGCGAGACCGTGATGACAGCCAACGGCAAGCCGCTCCTGGTGCTGAACCGGGTGGGCGAGGGTCGCATCGCGCTGCTCCTGTCGGACCAGGAATGGCTCTGGTCCCGCGGCTTCGAGGGCGGAGGCCCGCATGTCGCGCTGTTTCGCCGTCTCGCTCATTGGCTGATGAAAGAGCCCGAGCTGGAGGAAGAGGCACTCGACGCCGAAGCGCGCGGCTCCGACCTCGTCGTGACACGTCAGACAATCGGCGACGCGCCGGGTCCGTCGACGGTGCTGACGCCGTCGGGCAAGGCCGAAACCATCGACATGAAGCCGATCGGCCCGGGCCGCTACGAAGGCGTGCTCAAGACCGACGAACTCGGGTTGTTCCAAGCCGCGAACGGCGACCTGCGCGCCCTGGCCAATGTCGGCCCCGTCAATCCGCGCGAGTATCGCGAGGCGATTTCGACAACCGAAAAACTGAAGCCGATCGCCGATGCCACCCGCGGCAGCGTCCGCCGCATCGCCGACGCGTCCGGTGCGCTCGACATTCCTCGGATCGTCCCGGTCTCCGGCCGTGCCAACGCGGACGGCCGCGACTGGATCGGTCTGAAGACCACCGACGAAACCGTGCTGCGCGGCGTCGATCGCATCCCGCTGTTCGGCGGCTTCCTGGGGCTGGCGGTGCTGCTCCTAGCGCTCTCGGCGACATGGTATCGCGAGGGGCGGTAGGCACGTCAGTCGATTTTCGATGAGGTATCGATCGACGATATCCGTGATTTCGGCGGATGGAATTCCGATTTCACCGGAAAGGCTTCATCTTCTCGACCAGGTTCGGGCGCGCGCTTGACGAGGCCGGAAACCGAACCCCGGATCGTTGCCGAGGCTCCGGGTACCAGTTCAAGAAGCAAGAGCCGCGCGGGGTCGGCGGGCCGTGGGAGAATGATCGCGCCCTGGGGCACCACACGGTAGCCAAGCGGCCAGTAATAGGACTGGTCGCCGACGAGGATGATCGCCCGCCAGCCAGCAGTTTGAGCCGCTTGGGCCGCTAGCCGCATCAACGCCTTGCCAATACCCTTGCCCTTGAGCTGCGGACGCACAGCCAGAGGGCCGAGCATCAGCGACGGCGTATCGCCGATGCGGATAGGCGTCAGCCGGACGGCGCCGACGACGGTCTGCCCGAATTCGGCGACGAAGCAGAGGTCCGGGTCTGACGGCGACATTTCCCGAATGCGCTCTGCGGCGCGCGCATAGCGACCAGGACCGAAGGCTTCGGCGCAAATTGCCGCGACGATGGCGCCGTCGGCAGCGGTTTCCGGGCGAAACCGGGCATCTGAAAGAGAGAGCATGGAAGCAGTAGACCCTGGCGGAGCGACAGAACGGATCGTCAGTGCGCGAGAGCGCTTTCCTCGTTTCGTCGTCGCAGAAGGATCATGGCCCGCTCCTTTTGGGTCCGCTTCGATACCATCGCCGCGCCGCAGGGTCCAGATCGAGGTTCTGCATGGCATCTGACGGCAAACGGCTGCAGGTCAGGCACTCTACAGCGTCGAGCCGTATGGGCATTGCCGTCTCGCCGTCAGGTGACGCTCCGTCGCGGTCCCCGCACAGGAAAACCCCGGCGGCGCTCCCCACTTGTCATTGATCGAATATGCGAACAAAGCGAGGTGCAAGATGGGTTTGCTGGTCGACGGCAAGTGGCAGGACAAGTGGTACGACACCGACAAGAATGGCGGCGAATTCAAACGCAGCGAAACGTCGTTTCGCGACTGGGTGACCCCCGATGGTGCCCCCGGGCCGAACGATCGCAAGGCCGTCAAGGCCGAGGCCGGGCGCTTTCATCTCTACGTCTCGCTGGCCTGCCCCTGGGCCCATCGCGTACTGATCGCGCGCAAGCTGAAGAAGCTCGAGGATGTGATCTCGCTCTCCATTGTCGACTACCACATGGGCGAATTCGGCTGGGTCTTCTCCGACCGGCCGGGCGCCATCCGCGATAGCGTCAACGGAAAGGATAGGCTCTCCGAAGTCTACACGTCCGCCGATCCGCATTTCACGGGGCGGGTGACCGTTCCGGTACTCTGGGACAAGCAGACGAACACCATCGTCAACAACGAGTCTTCCGAACTGCTGCGAATTCTCAACCGGGCTTTCGATGAATGGGGGGACGCGTCCGTCGACCTGTCGTCCGAGGCATTGCGGGCGGACATCGACGAGATCAATGCGCTGGTCTACGAGACGGTCAACAACGGCGTCTACAAATGCGGCTTCGCGACCACTCAGGACGCCTACGAAAAGCCCTTCGGAAAGCTTTTCGGGACGCTTGCAATGTTGGAAGAGCGGCTGTCCACGCAGCGCTATCTCGTAAACAGCGCCGCGCCAACAGAGGCGGACTGGCGGCTTTTCACCACGCTAATCCGGTTCGACGCGGTCTATCACGGGCACTTCAAGTGCAACCAGAGACGCATCGCCGACTTCGCGAACATCTTCGGCTACATGCTTGAACTCTATCAGTGGCCCGGCATCGCCGAGACGGTGAACTTCGAGCACATCAAGGGCCATTACTATACGAGCCACAAGACCATCAACCCGACGGGCATCGTGCCGCTCGGGCCGCAACAGGATCTGATGGTGCCACACAATCGCGATCGCCTCCCGGTCGCGTTTGCCGAAACGGCCGCGTAAAAACAGGACTCGGTCCGCCGAGCACCGCCGGAAAGGGTCCCCTTCGGGCGGCCGGAGCCGCCGCGTCTTTCACCGGACAAGGACGGATGCGCGGCGGTGGACAAGCGTGAAAGGCCGGGCGCGGTCACCATTCCGGATCCGGCGGCACCTTGCCGGCCAATTCGTCGAGCCTTCTGCGGGTCGCGTCGGTGGTTCCCTTGGGAAGGGCATCCGCGGGGAACCAGCCTGTCTCTGCGATCTCGGCATCAGGCCGCTTTGGCGCCGTCTGGCGGTGGGCCCTGCATCGGAAGAACAGGACGTGGTCGCGTTTGGCCTTCTTTCGGTTGAAGTGCACCGAGACGAGCACCGGTTCTTCCAGAAGCTCGATGTGAGCTTCCTCGATCATCTCGCGCTTCAAAGCTTCGACCACCGTCTCCCCCGGGTCCACACCTCCGCCCGGCATGTACCAGCCGGGCACATAGGTGTGGCGTACCAGGAAGATACGACCGTGCGGATCGAACACCGCTCCGCGCACGCCCATCGTCAGCGGCCGCAGAACGATGTGGGCTGTCTGGATCACTTTGTTCAGCAGCAACTCGAACGCCATGGGCACTCCCTTTCGGCCACTTTCCATGCACGGAGATCGTCCCTGACCTGAACAGGCCATGGCGCAGCGTCGCGCGCACCATCAACGAAGCGTCGCGCCGATCCGTCGATGGCGCAAAACCTGATCGCTCGCAGCGAGGGCAACCATCGATCAGGCCTGGCGGACATGACGGCCGGCGCAGGAAAATCCCGTTCGCCTTTGCCGGTCAGCGCCTTAGGTTCGGGCCGATGTTCCGTCTCGCCCATCTCTCCGACGTCCATCTGGGCCCGTTGCCCGAATTGTCGATCCGTGAACTCGCCTCCAAGCGAGTGACGGGCTTCGTAAACTGGCACCGCAACCGTCGCCGCACGATGTTCGGAGACACGTTGACGGATCTCATCGAGGATCTGCTTCGGGAGGCGCCCGACCACATTGCTGTCACCGGCGATCTCGTCAATCTCGCCACCAAGACCGAAACCATCGCGGCTCGGATATGGCTCCAAGAGCTTGGAACCCCGCAAAACGTCTCGGTCGTGCCGGGCAATCACGACGCCTATGTGCCCGGCGCGCTGAAACGCTCGTGCCGCGAATGGCACGACTACATGACCGGCGACAATCCGCTGGCGGCCATCGATCACAGGTTTCCCTATATGCGGGTGCGGGAGAACATCGCGATCTTCGGCGTTTCGAGCGCCGAAGCGACTGCGCCCTTCTTCGCCACCGGCACTTTTAAGCGCGGCCAGGCGCTGACGCTCGCGCGGCAGTTGGAAGTCGCAAAGGCGCTCGGACTTTTTCGCGTCGTGATGATCCACCATCCGCCGGTCTCCGGCTCGACCTCCTGGCACAAGCGGCTGATCGGAAAGCAGTTCTTCTCGAAGGTGCTGCGCGACGTCGGGGCTGAACTCGTCCTGCACGGCCACACCCATCTCGACACGCTCTACTGGCTCGACGGCCAGCCACTGCCCGCGGGCGGCGTTCACAAGGTGCCGGTGGTCGGCGTGCCCTCGGCCAGCCAGGGTCACGGCGCGAAGAAGCCGGTCGCTCGATACAATCTGTTCGAAATCTCCGGGGAGCCCGGCGGCTGGAACCTCATCCAGCGCGAGCGCGGACTGACCGAAAGAGGCACGATCGGCTGGCTGCGCGAGCGCCCGCTCATTGCCAATGGCTACGCCGTTCCTGCCGCACTCGCGCAGGATTCGGCGCGGATCGACGAACCGGACGAAGATGAAGACGAAGAGTCGGCGGCCTGACATCGAGACGGCTCAGAAGCGGTCTGCGTCGGACGCAGACCGCACGCCA
>JBBSUS010000205.1:0-5291 GCA_038234195.1 Hyphomicrobiales bacterium
AGCCACAGGAGCCTGGGCGCGCAAAGAGGATAAGTAAAATTCATTATCTTTACGCCGGGAGTAATTTTAAATAATGAAAGACATGCGAAACCTCACATTGCGCCAGCTCCGCTCGGTCCAGGCCATCGACCAGCACAGAACGATCGCAGCGGCCGCCCGCCACATCGGACTGACGGCCCCGGCAGTCACGCTGCAGGTCAAGCAGATCGAGGACGATTTCGGCCTGCCGATCTTCGACCGGACCAGCGACGGCATGCGACTCACCTCGGCCGGAACAGCGGTCCTTGCCGCCGCCAATGCCATCGAGAAGACGCTGCGCTCGCTCGCCAACGAAATCGATGCGATCAAGGGCGTACGCTCGGGCTCGATCCGTCTCGGCGTGGTGTCGACCGCGAAATATTTCGCGCCGCGGCTGATCGCCGGGTTTCGCAAGGAATTTCCCGATATCGATATCAAGCTGACAGTCGGCAACCGTTCGGAGATCGTCGCGGACTTGCGATCCTATCGGCTCGATATCGCGCTGATGGGGCGCGCACCGAGCGAGTTCCCGGTCGATTCGGTGATCTTCGGCGATCATCCGCTTGTGATGATCTCGGCGCCCGATCATCCGCTGGTGGCGGCAAGGGCGATCGGGCGCGAGCGGTTGCTCCAGGAAACCATCCTGATTCGCGAGCCGGGCTCGGGCACCCGCTCCTCGCTGGAAGTCTTCTTCGCCGACCATCCCGGCGCGATGGAGGCCCGCACCTCGGAGATGGGCTCGAACGAGACGATCAAGCAGGCGGTGATGGCCGGGCTCGGCATCGCCTTCATCTCGGCCCACACGATCGAATTCGACGTGGAGATGAAGCGGCTGGCGGTGCTTGACGTCGCCGGCATGCCGATTCGCCGGCAGTGGTTCGCCGTTTGCCGCCGCGAGCGGATTTCGGCACCGGCCGAGATCGCCTTCAAGGCCTTCCTGTCGAAGCGCGGCGCGGCGCATCTGCCGATGCTCGACCGGCTCTATCCGACCGAGGGCATCGAGCAAATGGCAGGCCGCAGCGGCTGACGCAGGCGTCCTGTCGGATCTCAGCCCAGAAGTTGTGCTCGCTTGAGCGCGGCAAGGTCGGCCGAGCCGGTACAAAAACAGGCGATGCGCAGCTGCGCGATGACAGTCTCGAAATGTCCGATCACCGCCTCGGCCGATTCGTCGGCGCTCTTCAGGGAGGCGGCGGCCTGGCCGGCGAGATCGGCGCCCAGTCTCAAGGCTTTTGCCGCGTCTAGGCCGTTGCGCACGCCGCCCGAGCCGATGACCAGCGCGTCGGGACAGGCAAGACGCACGTCGGCGATGGCCCTTGCGGTGGAGATGCCCCAGTCGGCGAAGATCATCGCCGTCTCGCGCGTCGCCGGATCGCTCGCTCGCTCCGCCTCGACTGCCGCCCAGCTGGTTCCGCCCGCGCCCGCCACGTCGATCGCCGCAATCCCCGAGTCGAGAAGACGCCGGGCAAGGCGTCCGGAAATGCCGGCCCCCACTTCCTTAACGACAATCGGAAAGGGCAGCGCCCTGGCGAGCACCTCGATGGCGGCCAGAATTCCGCGCCAGTCGGTGTCGCCGCCCTGCTGAACGGCCTCCTGCAGCGGGTTGAGATGGACGATCAGCGCGTCCGCCTCGATCATCTCGACCGCCTGCCGGGCCTCGCGCTCGCCATAGCCGAGGCCGAGTTGTGCCGCGCCGACATTGGCGAGGATTGGAACGGACGGCGCGCGCTGCCTGAGCGAACGATCGAGACCGCCGGTGCCGCGACCCTCGATGGCGATCCGCTGCGAGCCGACCGCAAGTGCCAGGCCTAGCGCCTCGGCGGCCTCGGCCAGATTGGCATTGATCCGGGCGGCGCGCTCCGGACCACCGGTCATCGACGAGATCAACAACGGCGCCTTCAGCGCTCGGCCGAGAAACCGCGTCGACAGGTCGATTTCGGCGAGCGACAGTTCCGGCAGCGCGACATGCTCGAAGACGATGGCATCAAAACCGCTGTCGGCCCGCTTCGGCGAGAGCTGCGGATTGAGGACGATGTCGAGGTGGTCGCCCTTTCGCGTGTCGATGTCGGAAGGCCCGGTTCTGGTGCCGGTGCCTGCGAAGACATCGGCGTCGGGTCCGCCGGCATGATTTTTCGCCACCGACGCGCCGGGCGAGGCCGATTGGACGCGAGATGTTGCGGCGCGTTGTTTCATCGGTTTCAAATACGTCCTATCGTCGCAAGCGACCATGGCGGCCGATGTGGCATCATAGCGGACGCCACGGTTCGTGATAGCATCGTAGCTGCGTGTCAGTGTACCAGAAGGACGGCGACCCATTGTTTACATCCGATCGACACGTTTTGCATGACGCCTGATGCCAAGCCCGAAAGTGCTCGAAGCGCGGTGACCGCCCTCGTCGGCGAGATTGACGTTCGCCTCGCCGTGCTCGTGCCGAAGGCGATCGACGGGCAGACGGGCCTCGATTCGGCGATCCGCGCGAGCGTTCTGGCGCCCGGCAAGCGGCTGCGGCCGCTGATGACGGTGCTCGCCGCGCAGGACCTCGGCGGCGACGTGGCGACGGCGATCGACGCCGGCTGCGCGGTCGAACTCGTCCATGCCTCCTCGCTGATCCTCGACGATCTGCCCTCGATGGACGACGCGGTGATGCGGCGCGGTCAGCCGGCGCTGCATATCAGCCACGGCGAGGACATCGCGCTGTTGTCGTCGATCGCGATCCTGACCGGCGCCATCGAGATGCTCGCCTCGATCGAGGCGCTGGCGCCGATCGCCCGCCTGCAGGCGGTGACGACCCTGACGCGTGCCATCGGCGTCGAAGGGCTCGTCGGCGGTCAGTACGCTGATCTCAACGATGGCCGGGCCTCGCGGCCGGTGCATGAGATCGCCGTGACCAACAGCTTGAAGACCGGTTCATTGTTCTCCGCCGCCGTCGAGATCGGCGCCATCGTCGCGAATGCGGACATGGGAACGCGCACCGAGCTGCGGGCCTTCGCCTCCGAACTCGGCCATGCCTTCCAACTCCTCGACGATCTCCTCGATAGTGGCGCAAGTCCGGTCGCCATCGGCAAGGACGTCGGCAAGGATGTCGGCAAGTCGACCATCGTGTCGATGCTCGGACGCCCATTGGTCGAGCGGCGCATCGAGGCGCATGTGGCCAGCGCGCACGAACGTCTCTCAACAGTCTTCGGCGCCAGAAGCCGGCTGCACGGTCTGACCGACGCGATCTTCGAAAAGGCGATGCGCGCGCGCGTGGAAAAATCCGCCGCCGGCCTGGAGCCGATGCGCGAGCAGGAAGCCGGCGTCCGCTGAGGTGGCGTTCGGTGAAGAGCCCTGATCGGTAAAAGCGGGCACCGGTCCTACGAATGACCTTGCGCAAGCCAAAACTTAAAGCGCGATGATGATGATCGGGGCCGATCCCTGGCGACCCTAGCTCGACGCGTCAGACGCGCGGCCGGGTCCACAATGTTTCGGGCCGCGGCGGGACCTGGGCTCTACGAGCGAGCGCGGCCTTGGCGGCCCCGCGGGCGACATGGGCCAGCTTCTGGCGCTTGCCGGTTGAAACGCGACTATCCCAGGCCGCTTCGCCCAACGCCTTCACCTGAAGGCCGATCTGGCGATAGACCCCATGCGCCGTGGCCACGGCCCAGGCCGAGCGCGGCGGCAAGGCTGCCAGACCGTGGAAGGCCGAAAGATAATAGGGTTCGGCGGTGTCGACCAGGCGATTGGCGAGCAGCGCCACGACCGGCCGCTGGCGGCGGTCCAAAAGGTCTGACGGCGCAAGGTCGGCCTCGCGCAGCCAGGCGGCCGGCAGGTACAAACGGCCATGGCGGGCATCGTCGACGATGTCGCGCGCGATGTTGGTCAGCTGAAAGGCGATTCCGAGATCGCAGGCACGATCAAGCACGGTTTCCTCGGTGCGCCCCATGACCACCGCCATCATCACCCCGACGACACCGGCAACGCGGTAGCAATAGTCTAACACCTCGTCGATCGTCTCGTAATGGCGCCCTTCCACATCCATGCGGTAGCCTTCCAGATGCTCCAGAAGCAGCGTCTCTGGCAGCGCGTGGCGCGCGGCGACCTCGGCGATCGCCTGAAAATTCGGATCGCTCGAAGTGCCGCCAGCAACCGCGTTGCGGGTCTCGGCCTCCAGTCTGTCCAGCCGCATGGCAGGACTGATCGCCGACGGCAGATTGCGGCGATTGGAAAAACCCAGATCCTGCCCGTCGATCGTGTCGTCGCAGTGCCGGCACCACGCATAGAGCATCATGGCGCTCTTGCGGGTCTCCGGATCGAAGAGCCTTGCGGCTGCGGCAAAGCTCTTGGAACCGCGTGCGATCGTGTCCTCGGCGATCGCCGCGAGGTCGGCGCGCGCGGCAGGATCGAGGGGCCGGGCCAGCGGCCTGGCGAGGGGTTCGGACATCGACATTGCAGGATCAGACCTTCGCGTCCGCGATCATCAGGCCGGCGGTGGCCTTGGCCGAGCCTACGACCCCCGGAACCCCCGCGCCCGGATGTGTGCCGGCGCCGACGAAATAGAGGTTCGCGATCTGGGCATCGCGGTTGTGCGGACGGAACCAGGCGCTCTGGGTCAGAACCGGGTCGAGCGAAAAGGCCGAACCGACATGAGCGTTGAGTTCGTCGCGGAAATCAAATGGCGTGAAGATGCGGCTGGTGACGAGATCGTCGCGAAGTCCCGGAATATAGCGCTCCTCCAGATAGTCGAGGATGCGGTCGCGGTAGCGCGGCCCCTCCTCGTTCCAGTCGATCTCGGTGTTTCCGAGATGCGGCACCGGCGACAGGACATAGAAGCTCCCGGCTCCCTCCGGCGCAAGCGACGGGTCGGTGACGCAAGGGTTGTGAAGGTAGAGCGAGAAATCACCCGGCAGTTCAGTGCCGTTGAAAATCTCGCCGATCAGTTCGCGGTAGCGAGCACCAAAGCAGACGGTGTGATGGGCGATCTCGGGCCGGTGGCGCTTCAAGCCGAAATAGATGACGAAGAGCGACATGGAGAAGCGCTTCTTCTTCAGGCTGGCGGTCGCGCGCACGCCCCGCCTGGATTTCAGCAGGTCCTGGTAGGAATGGACGATGTCGCCGTTGGTGGCGACCGCGTCAGCGGGGATCGCCTCCCCGCTCGTCGTGCGCACGCCGGTGGCGCGATCGCCGAGCGATTCGATCTCGACGACCGGATCGCCCACGATCATGCGCCCGCCCAGCCGCTCGAAATGAGTCACCATGCCCGCCACCAGCCGGTTGGTGCCGCCCATCGCGAACCAGAC
>JBBSUS010000206.1:0-5285 GCA_038234195.1 Hyphomicrobiales bacterium
GCGGAGCTACCAGTGACGATCGCTTGGCGCGGCGGCAGGGTCGCTTTGGCCCTGCGGCCGCACGTGATGCCCAGGACGCTGCGCGGCAGCGTCCTGCTCAGGCGACGAAGCCGCGCTTTCGCAGCAGCGCGTCCGGGGTCGGCATGCGTCCGCGGAATGCGGTGTAAAGCTCCGCCGCGTCGCGCGAATCGCCGGCCGAATAGATGTGGGTGAAAAGCTTTTCCGCGGTGACGGCGTCGAACGGGTCGCCGGTCTCCATGAAAGCCTCGAAGGCGTCGGCGTCGAGCACCTCGGACCACATGTAGGAATAATACCCCGCCGAATAGCCTTCTCCGGCAAACACATGGGCAAAGTGCGGCGAGCGGTGCCGCATGGCAATCTCGCGTGGCATACCGATTGCCTCCAGCATGTCCCGCTCGGCTTCCATCGGCTTGTCCGGGACCGTTGCGGCGTCATGCAGGCCGAGATCGACGAGAGCGGAGGCGGTGTATTCGATCGTGTCGAATCCTGCGTCGAAGGTGCGGGCGGCGAGCATCTTGTCGAGCAGCGGCTTGGGCAGCGCCTCGCCGGTCTCGACATGGCGCGCATGGGTGTCGAGCACCGCCGGCACGGTCAGCCAGTGCTCATAGAGCTGCGAGGGCAGTTCGACGAAGTCGCGGGCCACCGAGGTGCCCGAGAGCGAAGGCCAGGTGACGTTCGACAGCATGCCGTGCAGGGCGTGGCCGAACTCATGAAAGAGCGTGCGCGCGTCGTCCAGCGACAACAGCGCAGGCTGGCCCTTGGCGGGTCTGGCGAAATTGCAGACATTGTAGATGATCGGCGTGGTGCCGCTATCGAGGCCGTCCTGGCCGCGCAAGGCGCTCATCCAGGCACCGGAGCGCTTGGAGCTTCGGGCGAAATAATCGCCGAGGAAGAGGCCGCGATGGCTTCCGTCCTTGCCCAGGACGCGGAAGACCCGAACGTCGCGGTGCCAGGCGACGGCCTCCTTCATCGGCTCGAAGGTCAGGCCGAACAGCCGACCGGCGACGTCGAAGGCGGCCTCGATCATCCGGTCGAGCTGGAAGTACGGCTTGAGCAGGGTCTCGTCGAGATCGAACTCGGCCTGCCGGCGCTTTTCTGAATAGTGGCGCCAGTCCCAGGCTTCGAGGTTGCCGTTGACGCCATCTTCCGCGGCCATCGCCCGCAGGATGGCAGCGTCGTCCAAGGCGCGGCGCCTGGCATGGTCCCAGACGTTTTCGAGCAGCGTGCGCACCGCTCCGGGCGTCTTGGCCATCTGGTCCTCGAGCTTGTAGGCCGCATAGGATGGATAGCCGAGCAGCGCCGCCTTCTCGTGGCGCCGCGACAAGATGGCGGTCATGATCGCGCGGTTGTCGGACGGCCCCTCGTTCTCGCCGCGGCTGGTCCAGGCGCGGAATGCCGTTTCGCGCAGATCACGGCGGGTGGAATAGGTCAGGAACGGAACGACGATGGAGCGCGACAGGATGAGCGCGTGACCTTCGATGCCGCGCTCCTCGGCGACGCCGGCCATCGACGAGACAAGGAAGGCAGGTAGGCCCGCCAGTTCGTCCTTGCCGAGCGCCATCACCCACGATGTCTCGTCGGCGAGGATGTTCTGCGAAAACTGCGTGCCGAGGGACGAGAGCTCGGCATTGATCTGAGACAAGCGGTCGCGATCTTCGCCCTGCAGATTGGCGCCGCCGCGCACGAATCCCGAATGGGTGCGCTCTAGAAGGCGCAGGTCTTCGGCCGAGCGACCGGTGAGCGTGTCCCTTGCCTGATACAGCGCGTCGACGCGTGCGAACAGGCCGGCGTCAAGGGAGATCTTCGAGCCGTGGCGAGACAGCGCCGGAGCGATTTCACGCTCGACGGCCTGCAGCTTCTCGTCGGTGTCGGCACCGGCCAGCGTGAAGAAAATCCGGGCCACGGCGCCGAGGCGGCGGCCGGATCGCTCCAGCGAGCCGAGGGTGTTGTCGAACGTCGCGGCATCCTCGTTGCCGACGATGGCGGAAATTTCGCCGAGATGTTCAGCCATCGCCGCTTCGAACTTGGCCGGAAATGCCTCGCTTTCGATCGCGGCGAAGTCGGGCAATTCATCGGGGCCCAGAAATTTGAAAGGGTTGCGTATCTTTTCGGATGCTGGGATTTCGTGCATAGAAGCCTTCGTGGTGTTTTCGCGAGGAAGCGGGACATCGCTCGAGGAGGTCTTTCAGCGTGTCGATAGTTTGATCCGCTCGCGCGATATCCCGGACCCGGTTGGTTCGCGCACAGGTCGCCTGCAGACTTATGCGGCCAGTTGGCCGCGCGCAACGACGACACGGTTCAACGGGCTCGATATGACGCAACTGATTCCCGGAAATTCCCTCGGCTTCGTGATCGTCGATCTCGGCCGCTTGTATCGGCAGGCCTTCGAGAAGGCCGTCGAGAGCGCCGGACTGGGGCTGACGCCGGGTGAAATCCGTGCGCTCGCCTATGTCGCGCGCTACGAGGGTTCGCGGCAGGCCGCCCTTGCGGAGCGCATGGGCGTGGAGCCGATGACGCTGTCGGCCTATCTCGACCGGCTGGAGGCCCGTGGGCTTATCCACCGCGAGACCGACATGACCGACAGGCGCGCCAAGGTGATCACCTCCACGGAGGAAGCGGAGCGGATTTTCGAGAGTGTCCGGCCGCTGGCGATGTCCGTATACGAACACACGGTCGACGGCCTCAGCGAAGACGAGCGTGAGTTGGCTCAGAAACTGATGCGGCGGATGCGCGCAAATCTCGCGACCGATCCGGCAATCGTCGCGGAAGACGAGATCGCCGCCAAATAACGCCAGCCGTTTGCCCCGTTGGTTCACGACGTGGCATCGTGCCTCGGGGCCATCGGAGTCGCATTGTCGCCGGATGAATCACCGGGCTTGCTGCCGTCAGAAGATCCCCGGCAGCACCCGTGCGGTGCGCGCCCGATAGGCGCGGTAGTCGTCGCCGAAAGTGTCTTCCATCATCCGCTCTTCCGGTCCGATCCGCGCGAAAAAGAGCGTCCCGAAGCCGGCGAGACCGGCCAGGCCGCCGACGAGGTTCGGCACCAGCAGTGCCTGGGCCAGCGCCATTGTCCAGAAGGCCGTGTACATCGGGTGCCGCAGCCGCTTGTAGATGCCCGACGTCACCAGCCTGTGCTCTTCGCGAATGTCGAGGGAGACCGACCACATCTTGCCGAGTGCCTTGTGGGTCTTGCGGAACAGGATCAGCGCCCCGACCAGCGCGAAGAGCCCGAGCGCGATCTGCAGGATCGACGGCGAATACGTCGAAAAGCGCGGAAACGAAGTGAAAACGGCGAGCGCTGGCAGCACGCCGAGCCCGGTGAAGGAGACCGCCATTCGGGCCGTCTCGGCAAGACCTCTTCGCGTGCGCTCGACCCGCTGTCGCTTGGCCCGGCGCTCGAACGGGTAACGGATGACGTACCAGCCGACCACCATGAGCACCCAGGCGATCTTGCCGAAGAGGACGAGGCTCATCGGACCGGACTCTCGGCGGACTGTGCCTGCGGAACGTCTTGTTGCGGAGCCGTCTGCGGTCTCGCCAGCGGCGGACGGTCGACGGTCTTGTCGCGGGCGAAATCCGTAAGCGGGCTGGGACCGGTGAGCAGCATGTGGAATGAATAGGGACAGCGGCGTTCGACAGCCAGAACGAATTGCCGATGCAAGCGGAAGAAATTGCGCTTGATCCGCTTGTAGGTTTGCGGCGTCACCATTCGCTTGAAGTGGACACGGATCACATCCGGCGTGCGCCCTTCCCTAATCCCGAGCGAGGTCGCGGGGTTCGATTTGTAAAAATTGATCGGGTCGGAGAGCCCCTGGCAGTCGGTCCAGGCCAGCTTCTCGTCGACGACGAGATGGCGCACGGCCTCGCGCTGGGCGATTGCGGCCGGATGCAGCGCGGTTTTCAACAGGCTCGACCCGACGGTGAGAATCCGGATCGGCTGCGTCGGCAGGGCGTCGTCCTTGAGCGCCTTCGACAATGCCAACACGGCAAAGCTTGCGCCGAGGCTGTGGGCGGCGACGACGATTTCGTCGGCGTCGCTGCCGCCTGCGCGATCACTGATTGCGCGGGACTGTGCCGCGATCCGCGCTTCGATCGCCGGCTTGCGACCGTGAATGAGATCGAGGGCCATGGTCCAGTCGTCGAGCGCCGTCAGGAGGTGCAGACGCCGTGTCGCCAAGGCGATCAGACCAATGGCGACGAGAAGGTCGACGATGATCGAGGCGATGGGGCTGGCGACGGCGGGCAGGAGCATTGCGAGAAGTGCGACGCCACCCCATCCGATCAGCAGCGACGCGACGAGGACGAGCAGCGGGAAGGAGAAGAAGAGGCCATAGCGCCAACTGGTGCGGAAATAGGCGACGACCGTGCCGGTCGCGAGGAAGTCGAAAAGCGCCGCATAACCATTGAAGAAGCGGGTGTGCGCCGGTCGCGCCGCATAGTCGAGGATGAGATCTCCCCATTCCAGGACGACGATTTCGGTCTCGGTCGCGAAAGCCTCCCCGGAATGGCTCGCATGGAGCGAGGGGAAACAGGGTTCGCTCGGGTCGGCTGCGATGGCGCCCGCACTGTCATCGGGTTCCAGATCACGAAAAACGAGGGTGGTGTCCCAGAGCGCGGCGGCTCGACTGCCGGCGCGGCGGAACCGCTCCATGTGCGCCTTCGCCAGCATCGGTTCGAAGCCCGGAAACAGGAAGACGAGGCGCTTGGCAATCATCGAACCTTCCTCCCGGCCAGAGTCGCTGCTCGCATTTGGCCCGACAAAGCGCAAGGCTCCGATGGAAAGGCCCCACGTCTGCGACGCCTATCGCAGGGCGTGGAAGCTGTGAAGCTCGGGGACAACTCCGGATCGGTTTGGATGCGGCAGACGCGGCATTTTGGTCACAACCCGGTTCCGTCGGCGGCCCGCAGATCGGCGTGTCCGGATCCATTGCGAGTGCCGCGTTTCACGAGCGCACCGCGGCCCAGTACGAAAGGCGGGCCTGAACCGGTGCGCGGTCACCGCCGCCGCTGGGCGAGCGAACGATGTACGGACGCCTTACTCCGCCGCCTCGCGCATTTCCGTCAGGCTGCGCATCGCATCCGCTGCGATGGCGAAGGAATGCTTGCGGGCGGCATGATCGTGGATTTGGCCGGTCAGCATCACCTCGTCGGGGCGATGGTTCTCGATCAGCTCCGACAGCTGAGAGCGCACGGTGTGGGGAGCACCGGTGGCCGAAACGGCCAGCGCCTGGTCGACCATCGCCTTGGCCATCGGGTCGACCTCA
>JBBSUS010000207.1:0-5283 GCA_038234195.1 Hyphomicrobiales bacterium
CACCGCCATGGAGCGGGTGCGCGGCGAAATCGTCGTCTGCATCGCGCCGCCCAAGGCTGCGCCGCACGCCAGCGCGGCTGACACCGACCAGATTCTCGCTGGGCTGCTCGCCGAGATGAAGCCGGCCAGGGCAGCGCAGGAGGCGGCGCGCCTCACCGGCCTGCAGCGCCGCGACCTTTACCAGCGAGCGCTCGACTTGAAGACCGCATCGAAGCAGGGCACGTCTGAATCGGCGCAGCCCTCGACTGCAGCGAAAGGCACGGCCCGGCGGACCGATCGCGAATGACCGCGCGCGACAAACCGGCAAAATCGGCGGTCGCCACGAGCCAGAGCGAGCGACGCCGCGGTTTCTTCAAGAAGGGCCATCGCGGCGAACGCTTCGCCGCCCTCGCCTTGCGCCTCAAGGGGTACAGCATCCTCGCCAGGCGCTTCAGGACAAAGACCGGCGAGATAGACCTTGTTGCCCGTCGTGGCGATCTCGTGATCTTCGTCGAGGTCAAGGCCCGCCCGACGCTGACAGAGGCGATGGACGCCGTCGGACCATACGCCCAGCGGCGCATCGAGGCGGCCGCCGATCGCTTTCTGTCCCAACAGGCCGACTACGGCACCCTGTCCGCCCGCTTCGACATCGTCGCGGTTCTTCCCCGACGCTGGCCTGTGCATGTGGAAAATGCCTGGCAGGCGAAGGGCTGAAGGCTTGGCGGACCGCAAAAGTCCCGCGGCATAATTGCCGCACATCGCCTCGCCCTTAACCCCAACGGGGCTTCATCGGTAGGCAGGGGCCCCTTGGCGCATTATACGGACCCCAACGAGGCGCGCACCGCCCCGACGCGGCCGGCAGTGCAGGCGCGCGCCCAGAAACGCCCGACGCGCGGTGCGGCTGCACTCAGGCCGCGACCCGAAGGGCCCAACCGTAGAACGAGGCCGGCCGAAGGCGTGGCGAAGAAAATTTCTCTCAAGAAGCCCGGCGACCGCGGCATCGTCGTAGGCCTCCTCAAGCGGGTGATAGCCGAGAACGGCAAGCTGTTCTTCCGGCAGTATCTCGTGGCGATCATCTGCCTGGTTCTCGTCGCCGCGTCGACGGCCTTCCTCGCCTGGATCATGCGGTCGGTGATCGACAAGATCTTCGTAGAGCGCTACCAGGCCGCGATCGTCACGTTGCCGCTGATCGTCTTTGCCTCCTTCGTCGTGCGCGGCATCGCCTCCTACGGCCAGGGCGTCATTCTCGCGCGCATCGGCAACAACATCGTGGCGCGCTACCAGCGCCGGCTCTTCGCCCACCTCACCGAGCTTTCGGTGGACTTCTTCGGCGAGAACCGCTCGGCGCATCTGGCAGCCCGCATCAACCAGAACGTCGCCGGCATCCGCGACACGCTGAACCTGACGATCACCTCGATCGCCCGCGACGCCATGAGCCTGGTCTTCCTCATCGCCGTGATGATCTACCAGGACCCTCTGCTGTCGGGGATCGCGCTGCTGGCCGGCCCCCCCATCGCCTGGATGATCGCCAGCCTCGCCAGAAAGCTGCGGGTGGCGACCCGCCAGTCGATCGACCTCAACGCCCGCGTCCTCGGCGCCATGCAGGAGGCGGCACAGGGCATCACCGTGGTGAAGGCCTTCACCATGGAAAAGCCGCTGCGGGATCGCATCGAGGCGCTGATCCTGGGAGCCGAGGAGCGTTCGAACCGCATCGCCATCATCACCGAGCGCACGACGCCGGTGACCGAGATCGTCGCCGGCATCGCGATTTCAGGCGTCATAGCCTATTCGGGCTACCGCGCCATCGTCTACGGCTATTCGCCGGGCGCCATGTTCGCCTTCATCACCGCGCTGCTGCTCGCCTACGACCCGGCACGCCGCCTCGCCAAGCTGCAGGTGCAACTCGAGCGGGCGCTGGTCAACGCCCAGATGATCTACGAGATCCTCGATCTGGAGCCGCGCCAGCCCGACAGGCCGGACGCCAGGATTTTGAAGATCGACAGGGCCGAGATCGTCTTCGACAAGGTCGGGTTTGCCTATTATTCCGGCGAACCGGTGCTCAAGGAGTTGAGCTTCACGGCACCGGCCGGAAAGACGACGGCGCTGATCGGTGCTTCGGGCGGTGGCAAGTCGACCGTCGTCGCGCTCCTGCAACGCTTCTACGATGTCGAAACCGGCCGCATCCTCGTCGACGGAGAGGACATTCGCGACGTCACCAAGGGTTCGCTGCGCGGCGCCATCGCCTATGTGCCGCAGTCCCCCTACCTCTTCGAAGGCACCATCCGCGAGAATATCCGCCTTGGCCGGCCTGACGCCACCGATGCCGAGATCGACGAAGCGGCGCGCCTCGCCCAGGCCGACGAGTTCATCCTCGCCCAGCCCCAGGGCTACGACACACCGCTCGGCGAAAACGGCATATCGCTCTCCGGCGGCCAGCGCCAACGCCTGTCGATCGCGCGGGCCCTGGTGCGTAACGCGCCGATCCTCTTGCTCGACGAGGCGACCTCGGCGCTCGACAACCAGTCCGAAACGCTGGTGCAGGCTGCGCTCGAACACGCGATGAAGAACCGCACGGTCATCGTCGTCGCCCACCGCCTGTCGACCATCGTGTCGGCCGACCAGATTCTCGTCGTCGACGGCGGCGAGATCGTCGAGCGCGGCACCCATGACGAGCTTGTGGACAAGACCGGCGGTGTCTATGCCCGCTTCTATGGCCTGCAGGCCCGCGACACCGCGCCCAGGACGAAACCGAAGGCGCAGGCAATGGCTGAGACGGTCCGCGGCTGACGCGCCGAACCGACCCTTGGTCCGCAGCCTCAGAGCATCCGGACGAAAGACGAAGGGACATTCGATGACCGCCATGACACTCGCCATCCTCGGCGCCGGCGGCCGCATGGGCCGCACCCTCGTGAAGCTCGTCACCGAAGATGGGGGCCTCGCGCTCGCCGCAGCCCTCGAGCGGCCGGGCTCGGACGCGATCGGCAAGGACGCCGGCGATCTTGCTGGCGCCGGCAACCTTGGCATCGCCATCACCGACGACCTCGACGCGGCGCTGAGCGCCTGCGACGGCGTCATCGACTTCACCGCACCCGCAAGCTCGGTGGCGCTGGCGAAAAGGGCCGCCACGCGCGGGCTCGTCCACATCATCGGCACGACCGGCTTTTCGGCCGAGGACGACGCGGCCATCGCGGACGCCGCCAAGGCCGGTGCCATCATCGTCAAGTCCGGCAACATGAGCCTCGGCGTCAATCTTCTCGCCGGGCTCGTCGAACAGGCCGCCCGCGCGCTGGGGCCTGATGCCTTCGACATCGAGGTCCTGGAGATGCACCACAAGCACAAGGTCGACGCACCCTCCGGCACCGCGCTGCTTCTCGGCGAGGCCGCTGCCAGGGGTCGCAACGTGGCGCTTGCGGACGAGAGCGTGCGCGTGCGCGACGGCCACACGGGTGCCCGAGAAACCGGCACGATCGGCTTTGCCACCCTGCGCGGCGGCTCGGTCGTCGGCGAACACTCGGTGATTCTGGCCGGCGAGGGCGAGCGGATCGAACTCACCCACCGCGCCACCGACCGCGCGATCTTCGCTCGCGGCGCGCTCACCGCCGCGCTTTGGGCCAGAGGCCAGGCACCGGGGCTTTATTCGATGAAGAACGTCATCGGCCTCGCCGACTGAGCGGCACCGGCTTTACGCGTCCCGGCGCGCCCTATCTGATGGGCGCAACGTCGGCGGTTGCAGCCGGCTTCAGTCCGGCACCATCCACGAAAGGGCACCTGATGTCGCGCACCCTCGTCCTCGTCCGCCACGGTCAGAGCGAATGGAACCTGAAGAACCTCTTCACCGGCTGGAAGGACCCCGACCTCACCGACAAGGGCGTCGAGGAAGCCAAGGACGCCGGCCGCAGGCTGAAGGCCGCGGACCTCGTCTTCGACATCGCCTTCACCAGCGAACTGTCGCGCGCCCAGCGCACGCTGAAACTGATCCTTGAGGAAACCGGCCAGACAGGCCTGGAAACGATCCGAGATCAGGCCGTCAACGAGCGCGACTACGGCGATCTCTCCGGCCTCAACAAGGACGACGCCCGCAAGAAATGGGGCGAGGAGCAGGTCCACATCTGGCGCCGCTCCTACGATGTCCCGCCCCCCGGCGGCGAGAGCCTGAAGGACACCGGCGCCCGCGTCTGGCCCTATTACATCCACCGCATCCTGCCGAAGGTGATGGCGGAGGGAACGGTCCTTGTCGTCGCCCACGGCAACTCGTTGCGTGCCATGGTGATGGCCCTCGATGGATTGACGGGCGAAGAGATCGTCGGCCAGGAGATCGCGACGGGCGTGCCGATCGTCTACAAGCTCAACGCCGATACGACGGTGAAGACGAAGACGGTGCTGGAGGGGTGAGACGGCTCTGCGGCAGTCTTCGCATTGAGCCAAGGCCCGCGACCTGCTAGGCGGCGCAGGGCACCGAGAATGAGTGAAAGAGGTTCATCATGAGCGATCGTATCGTCCTGCGCACCGGCGAAGCCCTTGTCGCAGGTGGGCCTCCCGGCACGGCCGCCGAGCCCGAGGTCGTCATCGGCGCGCTTGATGGGCCCGTTGGCACGGCGCTGGCGACCCTCACGGGCGACCAGGTCAAAGGTCACACCCGGGTCTTCGCGCTGCTCAACACCGACATCCAGGTCCGCCCGGTGACGCTCTGCGTGTCGAAGGTGACGGTAAAGGACCCGAAATACACTTCGATCCTGATGGGCACGGTGCAGTTCGCCATCGCCAACGGCGTTCTCGACGCGGTGCGCGAGGGCATCCTGCCGAAGGACCAGGTCAACGATCTCGGCATCATCTGCTCGGTCTGGCTTGCCCCGACCATCGTCGACGTCAAGGACCTCGACCACAAGGCGCTGTTCGATATCCACCGCAAGGGCATGACGAACGCCATCCGGAAGGCGATGTCGAACGAGCCGTCGATCGACTGGCTGCTGGAGAACCAGGAGAAGATCGTCCACAAATACTACCAGATGGGCCTCGACGGGAAGATCTGAGGCATAACGGCGGTCCGGTCTTGGGTGAAAAAGTCCCGGAATATTCGAGGGAATAAACCCGACCCTGCTTTTCGTCAGCCCGCGCACTGTCTCCTCGTCATCCCGGGTCAATCCCGGGATGACGAATTCTGAAGCCGATGATCATGCGCGCAGCGCTTGCACGCGTTCCGTCGGATAGCGCCTTGGTTCGATCCGTTCACGCAAACGAACGATCACGGCCGGCGCTCAATCCGCCGCCACGCCTTCCCGGTTCGCCGCGAAATAGCGGCACAGA
>JBBSUS010000208.1:0-5280 GCA_038234195.1 Hyphomicrobiales bacterium
ATGTGGCGCGCGGTCGAACTCGAGACGCTGGCAAGGCAATACTACCATGCGCTGCAACTGCCCGGTGGCCCGGTGATCCTCGATGACGACGAGATCGCGGGGGTCCTTGAAGGTTTTGCGTCCTACGGCCTGCAATCGAAGCCCGAGGCGGCCTGAGCAATGCCGGTCGAAACCCCGCTCAACAGCGATCCCCTGCCAGGCCGGCCTTTCGCTCGGCCGTGTTCGGTAGCAGCCATCGGCATACGACCCTGGAGGCGCCGCTCATGACCGCCTCAAGCGTTCCACGCCGCGCCCTCGTCTCCGATCATCCGCTCCCGTGGCTGTTGCCGCTGATCGCGATTCTTGTGGTCTTCACGGTGTTCCCGCTCATCTACAACGTCTGGCTGAGTTTCCACGAATACATGCCGCGCAAGCGGGCGCTTGTCTATGTCGGTGGGCAGAACTGGGCAAAGCTGTGGGACGATGCCCGCTTCTGGCAATCCTTGAGCGTCACCTTCCTCTACTTCATCATCGCGCTCGGCATCGAGCTTGCGCTCGGCATGGCGATCGCGCTGCTGCTCGACTCGGATGAGCCGGGCTTCGGCTTCCTGCGCGGCCTTTTGACGATGACCCTCGTCATTCCGCCCGCCATCGTCGGGATGATGTACCTGCTGATGGAGGATCCGCAGTTCGGGATCGTCTCCTATTTCCTGAGAATGGTCGGCGCGCTCGACGCCTCGACGCCGATTCTGTCGACACCAGCCTTGGCTTTGGCCGGCGTGCTGGTCGCGGAAATCTGGCAGTGGACGCCGTTCTTGGTCCTGATCCTGCTCGCCGGCCTTCGGGCGTTGCCGGCCGAGCCCTACGAGGCGGCGATGATCGATGGGGCCGGTCCGCTCCAGACCTTCGTTCGCCTCACCCTGCCGATGATGTCGAAGGTGATCGCGATCGCCGTGCTGATCCGCGGCATCGATCTGTTCCGGGTGTTCGACTACGTCTTCGTGATGACGTCCGGGGGACCGGGTACGGCCACCTACACGCTCAGCCTCTACGCCTGGCAGCAGACCTTCTCCTTCATCAAGTGGGGATACGGGGCGACGCTCAGCCTGGTGACGCTCGCGATTATCCTCGTGGTGGCCAATCTCTTCATCAAGATCGCCAAGGTGAGGTGGTAATGAGCGGTTCGTTTCTCTCCCGCATGCTGCGCATCGCCTTCGCCTGGATAACGGTCGGGCTGTTCTTCTTTCCGATCTACTACTGGACCAGCGTCGCCTTCCGCGACGGTCGCGACATCTTTTCCCGCCCCCCGATCCTGTTCGATTTCTCACCGACCTTCGACAATTTCCAGAAGGTCTTCGGCATCAACTTCGGCGACGGCGGGCGCGTGACGGTGACTCCGGGCGGCGGCAACTTCTACATGGGCCCCCGGCTCTGGGACTCGATCGTTATCGCCTGCGGCTCGACCGTGCTGGCGCTGATCATTGCGACGCTCGCCGCCTACGCCTTGTCCCGCATTCATTTCCGCGGACGTCACAGCTTCGTCGGCTGGGTGCTGTCGACGCGCATGATGCCGCCCGTCGCCGTCGCGATCCCGATGTTCTTCATGTACAAGACGATGGGTCTTCTCGACACCTACACCGGCATGATCCTCATCCATGCGTTGATGAACCTGCCGCTGGCCGTGCTTTTGATGAAGAGCTTCTTCGACGACATCCCGTCAGAAATCGACGAAAGCGCCCTCGTCGACGGTGCGAGCCGCTGGTTGATCTTTCGCCGCATCGTCCTGCCGATGGCGCGGGGCGGCATTGCCGCCACCGCAGTGCTTTGCTTCATCTTTTCCTGGACGGAGTTCCTCTTCGCCCTGACGCTCACCCAGACCCACATCAAGACCGTCCCGGTGGTCTCGACGACCTTCGTGACGTCGGTGGGCACGGCATGGGGCAACATGGCCGCCCTCGGCGCCGCCGCGATCATCCCGGCCTTCATCTTCGTTCTGGCGGTGCAGAAACACCTCGTGCGCGGCCTGACCATGGGCTCGCTGAAACAATGACGCGTTCCGTTCCCGAGGAGGGGAACGGAACGGCGAAGACCCGCAAGGCAGGCGGGACATCCTGCCGATCACGGAGGAGAACCGAACCATGAGAGACTGGCAGCGCAAGAATTTCCTCGCCTCGATCACCGACCGGTACGCAAGGGGCGGCATGGACCGCCGAACCTTCCTTCGCTCGACGGCCAAGCTCGGCCTGTCGGTCGGGGCGATGGGCCTCGGCTTCGGGCTCGGCGGCAGCCGCCGGCCATTCTTCGATTTGGCCCCATCCGCCTTCGCCGAGGGCTCGCTCGAGCCCTCACCGGAAATGATCAAATGGCTGACCGATGTCGGCAAACCCTTCGCCGGCACGACACTGCGCCTGGCGACCGAATCGACACCGCCGTCCAACGCCATCGCCAACAGCCTGAAGCCCTATTTCGAGAAGGCGACCGGGATCAAGGTCGAGATCGAAGTGCTGCCGCTGGAGCAGGTGTTGCAGAAGCTCACCCTCGACGTCGCATCGAGCCTCGGCACCTACGATCTCTACTATATCGATCAGAGCTGGGCCGCGAACTTCAGCCAGGACGTCTTCGATCCGCGTGAAGTCTACAAGGACAAGCCGGACCTGGCCTATCCCGACTACAATATGGACGACTTCCTGCCGGCGCTCGTCGACGGCATCGCCAAATACGGGGATCGCTGGGTGGGCGTGCCCTACGACATCCCGATCTTCATCATGCAGTACCGCAAGGACATCTATGACGAACTCGGCCTCAAGGCGCCCGAGACGCTGGACGAGCTCTATACGAACTCCAAGGCGATCACCGATGCCAAGGGGCCGAAGATGTACGGCACCTCCGGCCAGATGAAGTCCGGGCACTACAGCCTCGAATGCGACTGGACGGCATGGCTCTGGGGGCATGGCGGTCAGATCTTCGACGCCGACAAGAAATTCGTCGGCAACAACGACGCCGGCCTTGCCGCAATGGAATACTGGGACAAGCTGAAGACGACGATGCCGCCGGGCGTCAACGGTTGGACATGGGACGGCGAAGGCCAGTCGGTCAGCCAGGGCGTCGCCGCCTCGATGCTCTCCTGGGGCGAGTTCTTCCCGTTCTTCGACGACCCGAAGTCGGGCACGATCTCGGGTCTGATGGAGGCCGCAGTGCCGCCGAAGGCAACGTCGCTGATCACCCCCGACAAGACCGGGTTCGGCGAAATTCCAGGCGTCGGCCATCAGGGCGGATCGAGCCTTGCGGTCTCGAAATACTCCAAGAGCCCCGACGCGGCCTGGGTGTTCATGCAGTGGGCGACGTCCGCCGACACGCAGGCGCTCATCACCGTTCTGGGCGGCGGTACCGGGCCGACACGCACGAGCGTCTACGACGACCCGCGCGTGAAGGCCAATGCCAAGGTCGGCGCCGGCACGACACGCCACCTTCCGGTGGTTCGCGAAACGATCGCCAACTACATGGGCTCGGAGCCGGACCTGCCTGCCTGGGCGCAGATCTCCAGCGACACCATTCCCGTCGCGCTCGGTCGCTACTTCGCCGGAGAGTTCAAGAGCCCGAAAGAGGCTCTCGACGACATCAAGGGCAAGGTCGACCAGATCGTCGCCGAGGGCTGAAGTCCCGACGCCAGGAGTCCACGGTTGCCCAAGGGCTGCCGTGGACTGCACCGTCGCGACGAGAAGGAGGGAACATGCCGAACAAGCCGCTCATCGCAATCACCGGCGCCAGTTCCGGCATCGGCGAAGCGACGGCCCGGGCGTTTTCGCGGGCAGGCCACCCGCTTCTGCTGATGGCCCGCCGGATGGATCGAATGGAAGCGCTCGACCTTCCGGACGCCGAACTTGCGCGGGTCGACGTTCGCGACCGCACCTCCATCGCCGAGGCCGTCGCGAGAGGCGAAGCACGCTTCGGCCCCGTCGACCTGATGTTCGCCAATGCCGGTGTCGCTCATCTCGCCGACATCGCCCGCCAGCCGCCGGAAGAGTGGGACGCGATGATCGACATCAACACGAAGGGCGTGATGAACACCGTTCATGCGGTCATGGGTGGCATGATCGAGCGGCAGCACGGAACGCTGGTGATGATGAGTTCGATCGCCGGACGAAAGATCTACCCGGACCACACGGTCTACTGTGGCACCAAATATTTCGTCCACGCCGTTTCGGAAGGTCTGCGGGAATATCTTTCCCAATATGGTGTGCGCGTGCAGGTCGTGTCGCCGGGTGTCATCGAGACAGAGGTCCTTTCAGGCGTGAACGATCCCGGCACGCTTGCCGCCTACCAGGCCAACAAGATCGCGATCGGTGGCGGCATCGGCGCCGAGCACGTTGCCGATCTCATCGTGTCGACATACCAGATGCCGCAGAACGCATTGGTCCAGGAAATCGTCGTCACGCCGACACGCCAACGTTACTGAACCAAATTCGAGGCCCGTCAGATGTCCACCGTCGAGTACAAGAATATCGGCAAGTCGTTCGGTTCGACCGAAGTCATGCGCGACATCTCCTTTCTGATCGAGGACGGCCAGTTCGTCGTCCTGCTCGGGCCCTCGGGCTGCGGCAAGACCACCCTGCTGCGCATGACGGCAGGCCTCGAAAAGATCAGCGCGGGCGATCTGGAGATCGGCGGCGAGCGGGTCAATGACGTTCACCCGCGCGATCGCGACATCGCGATGGTGTTCCAGAACTACGCGCTCTATCCGACGATGAAGGTGTACGACAACATCGCCTTCAGCCTGGAGGTCGCCAAGAAGTCCAAGCAGGAGGTGAGGCAGAAAGTCGAGTGGGCGGCGGAAATCCTCAATCTCACCGACTATCTGCACCGTTATCCAAAGGAGTTGTCGGGAGGGCAGCGCCAACGTGTGGCGATGGGCCGTGCAATGGTCCGCAACGCCGGCGTCTTCCTGTTCGACGAACCGCTGTCGAATCTCGATGCCAAGCTCAGAGCCCATATGCGGCTCGAAATCCGCCAACTCCACGACCGCCTGAAGGCGACGACAGTCTACGTCACCCACGACCAGATCGAGGCGATGACCATGGCGGACGTCATCGTGCTCATGCAGGGGGGACGGATTGTCCAGATGGGCTCGCCGGACCATATCTACGAGAAGCCGAACTCGGTTTATGTCGCCGAGTTCATCGGCTCGCCCTCGATGAATTTCATCGAAGGCGAAATCGTCAGCGACGGCGGCAGCCCCTGGTTCAATGCTCCCGGCGTTGCGGTTCCACTGCCGAAGGACACTGCGGCGCGGCCGGGACAGAA
>JBBSUS010000209.1:0-5269 GCA_038234195.1 Hyphomicrobiales bacterium
CTCGATCGAGGCCTCGTCGACCTCCTCGCGAACGAGACGGATGGCGCTGTCGGCGATGCGATCGAGCTCGGCGAGGTCCTTGAGCCAGACCTCGCGATCTTCGTCGGGCAGGAACTCGGCCCTGAGCCGCATGCGGGTCATCGGGGTGCGCAGATCGTGTCCCGCGGCGGCGACAAGGCGCATGCGGCTTTCCACCGCCTCGCGCACCCGGGCTGTCAAGCGGTTGAGCGCGGCGGCGGTGGCGCGCATCTCGGCCGGGCCATCCTCGGGAACATGGGCTGGCAGGCCGTCGCGGCCGACGCTGGAGACGGCGAGATCGAGGATCTTCAGCGGTCGCGTCACCTTGGTCGCGGCGTAGAGCGAAACGCCGGCGGCGCCGGTGACCACGACGACCATGTAGAAGACGAACGCCGGCCAGTTGCGCGGCGGAAATCCCGGATAGGGCAGGTAGGCCCAGCGGCCGGGCGCAAACTCGAAGGCGAGCTGGCGGGTGCGGCCCTGCAGGTCGGCGACGATGCGGACCTTGATGTCGAGTCCCTGATCCTTGAGCGTGCCGCCGATGCCGCGGGAACGGCGCACGCGCAGGTCGTTATCGTCCTCGACGTTCCCGACCGGGGCCGCCCCGACGGAAATGCCCAGCCGCGTCGCGGCAGTGGGGTCATGAGCGAGGACGGTCGAGACGATCCGCACCTCTTCGGCAAAGGTCTGGCGAAAGCTTTCGCGGTCGGGCCGCTCGAGGACGAGAACGGAAATGCCGGCCGCCAGCGCCACGACGCCGACGATGGCGACGACGAGCAGCAGCGCCAGCCGCGAGCGGAGCGATCTCATGGGCGCGGATTCGGAAGCTGGGCCGCGCCGACCGACGCGCCGACCGACGCCCCGGCCGCCGCATCGTCGCGGCGCTCGACGCGGGCGGCGAACTGGTAGCCGCCGTTGCGCACGGTCTTGAACAGCTTGAACACGCCGCCGTCGTTGAACTTGCGCCTGAGCCGACTCATCGTCACGTCGACCGAGCGATCGAAGGGATCGGCGGAGCGGCCGTGCAGGAGGTCCATCAGGACGTCGCGGGACAGCACGCGACCAGGCCGTTCGAGAAAGATCATCAGGAGGTCGAATTCGGCTCCGGTCAGCGGCACGTCGTCGCCGTTGTCAGCGGTGGCGCAGCGACGTCCGGGATCGACGCTGAACCCTTCGAAGGAAAAGATGTCGGCCGAAGGGGGATCGCCCGGCATCGTCTCCGCGCCGCCGCCGCGACGTAGAACGGCGCGAATTCGGGCAGCCAGTTCGCGCGGATTGAAGGGTTTGCCGAGATAGTCGTCGGCGCCCAGCTCAAGTCCGATGATCCGGTCGACGTCCTCCTTGAGCGCCGTCAGGAGGATGATGGCGATCTCGGGCCGGCGCTCCTTGATGTCCCGGCAGATGTCGAGCCCGGAGCCGTCGGGCAGCATGACGTCGAGCACGACGAGATCGACGCGGCTGTCCGCGATCTTCTGCTCGCAACTCCGACGATTGGCGGCGATGGCGCAGCGAAAACCCTGGCCGTCGAGATATTTGCCGAGCAGACGGCCGATCTCGGGGTCGTCATCGACGACGAGAATGTTGGGCTGGCTCATGTCGATCTCTTCCCTTCGGTTCACGTCGGGGGTTTGCGACGTTTCCTTGCGCCCATGTCTTCGCCAAAAGCGTGCGCGCAGGCGAGGGGGAATTTGTATCGCGAGGTTTCGGGGAGCGGTTTCCGCAATGTTTCGCAACAAGTTTCCGGCCGGCGCACATATTTCGCAACATTCGGCCGCATCCCTGCAACATCATGCGCTTAGGTTCGGCCCAATCACGTCATCGACAGGAGGACTTTCAGATGACCTATCCGACGAACCAGACCATGAGCAACCGCGCCGCGCCGCGCCGCCGTCACAAGTTTCTCGTCCTGATCGGCGCTGCGCTGATGGCCGGCGCCCCGGTCGCCAGCGCCTATGCGCAGGATGCCGGTGTCGCCCCCATGCCGCCGGTGGCCAGTGGCCCAACCGCAAACGGGCCGGACGGAAAGAGCCCCGGAAAGGACCAGGCCCGCATGGCCGAGCACGACGGTGGTCGCGGCGACTGGCGCGGCCGGGATGGATGGGGCGGTCGTCACATGGGCGGTCCCGCTGGGCCGCGCCGCATGATGATGATGCATCGGATGATGATGCAGATGATGTCCCCGGCCAGGATCGCCGGTGCGCTGTCCACGCTGGAAACCGGCATGGGCATCACGCCGGACCAGATGGCTGTGTGGCGTCGTTTCTCGGGCGCGCTCGTCACCTTCGCAGCGGCTTCGCAGCCGCCGCACATGGGGCCCGGAATGCGTCATGGCATGGGCCGCGATAAGATGGGCCAGACAGACGATCGGTCGGCCGATGCCGGCAATCAGCCCGACCCGGCGGACAGCCAGGATCAGGCCGATGACCAGAGCCTCGACGGGCAGACCATGGACGATTCAGCCGATGCGCCGGCGCAGGCCGGCAATTCAATGGATCAGAAAGCCCAGGCCCAACCGGGTGCGGGGGCCTTCCGCTTTCTCGACCGGATTGCCGACGGGGCCATCGCCCGCGGCGAGGCCGCGAAGGCGCTGAAGACCGCCGTCGCGGAACTTCAGACGACGCTGACGCCGCAGCAGATCGCCACGGGCCGCGCCCTTGCGCGCTCGATGATGCAGGAGGCGCGTCAGCAGTTCCGCCAGGAGCGCCGGGACCGGATGCAGCGCGGTGAGATGCGCCATGGGGGGCGCCACGGCCACCACGAGCATCACGGGCACTTCGCCGATCGGGGCGGTCGCGGCGGGCATGACGGCCACCGCGGCTTCGGCTCCGGCGGGCGTCATGGTGATCACCGCGGCGGATCCGAGGGGCGTGACGGCGGCTGGGGTGGTCGCGATGGCCAGGGGCCGGCCCAAGATTCCGGGCAGGACATGAACCAGGGTTCCGATCACGACAATGGCCCGAACCCCGACAATGGCGCGAACCCCGACAACGGCTGAGCCGTTCGAGGGAGCCGCGGCGACCCGTGCGACCGCAGTCGCGGCCCGGCCATCGCCGCTTCGCGACCGTCCGAAGCGGAGCCCTCTTCGAAAATCCAGATGGCCGGCGTCCTCGCGACGCCGGCCATTTTCGTGTTCGGGTCTTCGCCCGGGGGCGTTCAGAGCACCGGGACGGTTTCGGCCAGCGACGGACGTTGCGAGGCGGCCTCTGCCAGCGCCTTAAGCCTCGGCGTAGGCGGAACCCAGTCGGCGCCCGGAAAGCGCAGATGGACATAGTTGAGAGCCGTGACGGCGGCGATGACGGCGAGATCGAGCCGTTCTCCCGGCCCGTCCGGAACCTGGACGTCGAGCCGCCGGAGGCCCTCGATCATCGCGAAGCGGCGCTTGCGGCCGAGTTCGGCATCGTCGAAGCGCGTATCCCTGAAATTGTCCGAGACGATGCGCCGGCCGACGAGGGTCTGTACGGCCGCATCGCAGATGCCGAGCGACAGGCCGGCGAGCGACAGCACCTGCGGCTCGCCCATCTTCAGCGCCGGACCCCACGGGCCGCGGGCTGCCGCAAGCGCTGCAATCAGAAGGCTTTCGGCGATCGGCGTGCCATCGTCGAGGACGAGGCAGGGAATGCGGCCGGCGCTGTTGGCCGCCAGCAGGCGCGGGTCGTTGCCCCAATGATCGACGGTCAGCGGTTCCACCCGGTCGCCGAGACCGGCCTCGATCAGGCTGGCATGGGCAATCCGCGCGAAGGGCGATGTCGCGTTCTTCATCAACTGCATGAAGCCAGCTTCCGGTTTGGACCGCGGATCCTTCAAAGCAAAACCTTCGGCTCGTGACGGCCGTTGAACGGGCCTTCGACCAGGAAGGTCTGTCCGGCCTGCGGATCGTCGCGGCGGGGCTTCCCGAACATGCCGGTCCAGGCGGAGGTGACGATCATCCGGTCGGCGTTCCTGCCAATGAAGCAGGGGCAGGTGACTTGAAGGGCCGGGATGGCGATCGAGCGGATGCGTGTGCCGTCAGGGGCATAGGCATCGATCAGGCCGGCACCCCAGCGGGCGTTCCAGATCACGCCCTCGGCGTCGCAGACCGCGCCGTCGAGGCCGCCCATGCCGTCGGAGCCATGGGTGCCGCCTGCGTCCCCCGGGCGGTGATCGAAGAACAGCGTCGGCTCGCCGATCGGCAGGCCGGTGTCAGGGTCGACGACGATGCGCATCATCTGCCGTTCGGCCGTGTCGGTGAAATAGGCAATGCGACCGTCCGGCGAAAAACAGATGGCGTTGGGAATGGTGACGTTGTCGTAGAGTCGTTTGATCTCGCCGCCGCGGTACCAGTAGATCGCGCCGGCCTGCCGCTCGGCCTCGATGCCCATCGTGCCGATCCAGAACGCGCCGGAGGGGTGGACGCGCGCATCGTTGGAGCGGGTGATCGGATCGTCGGCCTCGAGCGGCAGATGCAGCGAGAGCCTGCCGGTCCTTGTTTCACGAAGATACAGCCCGTCCTGGGCGGCGATCAGCTGTCGTTCGGCGTCGACGACGGCGAGCGCGCTGGCCGTGACAGACAGCGGATGGACGATTGCCTGGCTGGCGTCGCTGCGCTTTTCGAAGAGCGACATGCCCTTGATGTCGAACCAGAAGGCGGTGTCGGTCGCCGGATCATAGGTCGGTCCCTCGCCGAGTTCGCAGGCGATATCGCAGTAGGGTCCGACCCGAGGTTCGAGGTCTTCAGCCGCGTGACGTTTCGCCATGTCATCCTCCCCGCCTGCTGTCCGGCAGCACCTGGAACGCCGCCGTCATTTTTTCGGAGGCAACGGCGTCGGGGTGTGGAAGTCAAGCAAGGCGGATGATTGCCCTACATCCCGACGCCCGGATAGTTCGGGCTCTCTCGGGTGATGGCGACGTCGTGCGGGTGGCTTTCGCGCAGGCCGGCATTGGAGATGCGCACGAACTGCGAGTCGCGGCGCAGAGCCTCCAGATCCTTGGCGCCGACATACCCCATGGCGGCGCGCAGGCCCCCGGCGAGCTGGTGCAGGACGCCGGAAACGAGGCCCTTGTAGGCGACCTGGCCCTCGATGCCCTCGGGCACCAGCTTCAGCGTGTCGCGCACTTCCGCCTGGAAGTAGCGGTCGGCGCTGCCCTGCTGCATGGCGCCCATGCTGCCCATGCCGCGATAGCTCTTGTAGGTGCGGCCCTGATACAGGATGGTCTCGCCCGGCGCTTCTTCGGTGCCGGCGAACATGCTGCCCATCATCACGCTGCTGGCACC
>JBBSUS010000210.1:0-5262 GCA_038234195.1 Hyphomicrobiales bacterium
TGCAGCGGCTCAAAGCGCGTGGAGATGGCCGGGCGGCCGAAGTGCTGCGGCTGTCGCTGATCGATTCCTGGGAGCCGGCCGGTATCGACGCTGCCTTCGATGTCGTGGCCGACTGGTCGAGGCGCTTCGATCGGCCGGTCATCGTCAACGAGTTCGGTGTCTATCGCGATTTCGCGCCGCGCCGGTCGCGGCTCGCCTGGCTCGGCGATGTCGCCGCGTCGGCCGAGCGCCATTGCCTGGGGTGGACTCATTGGGACTACGATCAGGGCTTTGGCCTCATCGACCCGACCACCGGCCTGCCGGATCGGTCGGTCGTCGAGGCGCTGGTGCCCGCGGCGCATGACGCCGGCAATCGGGACGCATCGTCGCGAAAGGGGGCTCCGAAATGATGTGTCCCAGCCGTGATCAGCAGGTAGATCGCGCGGTTTATGTAACCTTTAACCGCGCAGGCCGTATGGTTACCGCGTTAGCATCACGCAAGGTCAACCATCGCACCATGATCTCTCCAGGTAAAGCCTCGCCCGTCGCCATCACCGCACCCGGCTCCGCCGATGCTGGCAAAGCGGGTTCCGTTGCCGGGACGACGCGTCTTGCGTCGGTTCGGGGGGATTGAGATGCGGCCAGATTGGGAAAATCCGCGCATGGATGAAAGCCTCTCCGCGCGTCTCCGCAAGACCATCGAGCGCAATCGCGCGCCGAAGCCCGAGCCACAGGTCAAGCCGCATGGGGGCGCGCATGGGGGGCAGCACGGCACGTCGCTGGGTTCCCCTCAGAGGGCATCCCTGGGAGGACCGATGGCTGCTTCCAGTCGAGCTCCTGACGCTTTTCGTCGCCCGCAGACGGAGGTCGAGCGCCGCGATGGTCTCATCGATCCGATGGCCTTCACCGTTTTCCTGTTCCGCAATGTCTTCAAGATCTTGGGCCTGACGTTGCTGATCGGAGCCGCGTCCCTGGCCGCCTTCACCTTCATACCGTTTCCGTACCATGCGACGGCGCTGGTTCTGGTCGACCCGCGCGAGCAGTCGGTGACACCCAATCAGGACGTGCTGCCGTCCATCGGTACCGATGCCGCGACGCTGGAAAGCGTCGTGCAGATCGTCAGCTCAAGCGGCTTTTTGTCGAGTCTTCTGAAAACCATGGATCTGTCCGCCGATCCGGCGCTTTCCGCTTTCGACGATCCGCGCAAACAACTGCAACTGTTCCGCAAGAACCTCACGGTGGAGCGGCGGGGCGCCACCTATCTCGTCGATATCAGCTACAAGGACCGTGATCCCGAACGGGCCGCGCAATACGCCAATGCCGTCGCTCAGGCCTTCGTCGACGAACAGAATGATGCCCGTTCGCAAGCCGCCACGAAAGCCACGGACGCTTTGGCGAACCGGCTGGGCGAATTGCGCGAAGACGTGCGCAAGTCGGAGGCCGCCGTCGCCCAGTACAAGGCCGACAAAGGCATCATCGACGTGGATTCGGCCACGACCCTTGCACAGCGCGAGATCTCCGACGCCAGCCAGCAGATGGCTTTGGCGCGCACGCGCACCCTGCAATCGCAGGCCCGCTTCGTGAACGGCCTCGCAACCCCCACGAGCGGCGATGCGAGCGCCGACGGCGGTCCGCTGCTTTCCAACGAGCTCGCCAATCTGCGCAGCCAGAAGCGCGATCTGGAGCGCCAACTGACCAGCCTTCGCCAGACCTACGGGCCGCGCTATCCGCCGATCCTCAATCTGAACCGGCAGGGTGACAAGATCGACGCCCAGATCAAGACCGAAGAGACGCGCGTCGCGGCGGGCCTTCGTCGGCAATACGAAACTGCGCGCGACGAGGAGGATGGTTTCCAGACCGACCTCAAGGGCCTGCGCGAAAAAGCCGCCAAGGTGACCGAGGCGCAGGTGGGACTTGCAGACCTGGAGCGCCAGGCCGATGCCGACCGCACGATCTACGAGCAGTATCTGGCGCGGTTCAAGGCGACGGACGAGCAGCGTCTGTTCCGCAACAACGATGTCAGGATCGTCTCGCCGGCCATCGCGCCGCTGCGCACGACACGGCCCAGCCTCATTCTGGTCGCCGCGGTTTGCGCGGTCCTCGCGGGAGGCCTGGCCATCCTGTTGGTTTCGTTGGTCGGCGTTCGCCGCCGCCCGGTCCTGTGAGGGCGGTCGATGTCTGCCAATCCGCGCATCGACGGTGACAGTTCGGAGGCCTCGGCCTCTGCCTCGGTCATCGTCTCGCTTTCGGATTTCAAGTCGGAGGGGGATGGTCCTTGGATCGACCTTTCGATTGGAGCCGGGCGGCAGCGGCGCCGGCTTTCGGTCTACGAGCCGGGACAGGTGTTTGCTCTGGTGGAGGAACTGGCGCATCTGTCGCGGCGGGCGATCGAGCCGAATGTGTTCTTCGACCCGCAGTTCCTGGCGCCGGCGATGGCGCGGCTCGACGACCGCAAGGTCAAGCTTCTGGTAGTGCGCGACGAAGTCCGCGACCACAATCGGCTGCGGCTGCTGATGCCCTATTCGGTCGAGACCGCCTCCTGGCTGCGCGGCGCCCCGACCATCCGCGCCTTCACGCACCCTTTCGGCCGGGTCGGCACGCTGCTGCTCGACGGCGACGACCCGAGCGATATTCTGAAGACGTTTCTGGCCGGCCTGACCCGTCCGGAGATGAAGCTGCCGGACGTCCTGGTGCTGCCGGATGTGCGGCTCGACGGGGCGATGGCCAAGGCGATGCTGGAGGTGGCGCAGGCAGCCGGCCTGCCGACGGCGACGGTGAATGCCACGAGCCGCGCGGCGCTGATCAAGGCGCCCGGCATCGACCATGTGCTGGCACCGACCGGGTCGGTACGACGCCGGCGGGAGTTGCGGCGGCAGCGACGGCTGTTGGAGCGCGACGGCGAAGTGCGCTGCGAGATGGCGCGCGAGGCCGACGCGGTGCGGCTGGGGCTGGAAGACTTTCTGGCGATCGAGGCGGGGGGCTGGAAGGGGCGTCGGCGCAGCGCGCTGATCATGGACCGCTACCGCTCGGCGTTCGCCCGCGAGGCGGTGAACGCGCTGGCCGCGGACGGACGGGTGCGGGTGTTCACGCTGAAGGTCGGCGCCCGGGCGGTGGCGAGCCTCGTGGCCTTCGTCGACCGGGGCGAGGCCTATGCCTGGAAGACCGCCTATGACGAGACCTACGCGAAGGCCTCGCCGGGCCAGCAGGTGATGGCCGAGGCGACGAAGGCGCTGCTGGCCGATCCGGCGGTCCGGCGGGCCGACAGTTGCGCGATGCCGGATCATTTCGTGATGAACCGCTTCTGGCCCGGCCGCATCGCGATCGGCACGCTGGTGATCGGGCTGACGGCGCAAAGCGGGGGCCATGTCGAGACCGCCAGGAAGGGTCTTGCCAACAGCCACAAATCCAAAAACCGCCTGCGCCTCCTCCGGGAAGCCGTCAAGGCGATGCTCCATTTGGGTTGATGGCCACGCACTTTCGTTGCGCGCCGGCGCTTCGGCTGGAGCGGGCTCGTCGAGCGTCCGGCCACCTTCGCTTTTCAACCCTTGCGTCGACGCCTAGGTTGAGGCCATTCGCCTGAAGCTGGGAGAGTCCGATGTCCACGAACGCCATTGTCATCACCGCGGCCGTCCGCACGCCGATGGGAGCATTTCAGGGTGAACTCGCCGATGTTTCGGCGACGACGCTCGGCAGCGCGGCGATCTCCGCGGCGCTGGCGCGGGCGGGCGCCGCGCCCGACGCTATCGACGAGGTCTACATGGGAAACGTCCTGTCGGCCGGCCTCGGCCAGGCGCCTGCGCGCCAGGCGGCGATCGGCGCCGGCATCTCCAACCGCACGCCCTGCAACACAATCTCCAAGGTCTGCGGTTCGGGCATGCGCGCGGTCATGATGGCCCATGACGCCCTGACGCTCGGCCAGGGCGAAGTGATGGTGGCGGGTGGCATGGAGAGCATGAGCGGCGCACCGTATCTGCTGCCCAAGGCGCGTGGTGGCTACCGCATCGGCCATGGTCAGGTGCTGGACCATATGATGCTGGATGGCCTGGAAGACGCCTACGATATCGCGCCGGACGGCACCCGCCGGTCGATGGGCACCTTCGGCGAGGATTGCGCCGAGAAGTACCAGTTGACCCGGCAAAGGCAGGACGAATTCGCCGTCGCCAGCGTCACGCGAGCCAAGGACGCATCGGAAAGCGGCGCCTTCGATTGGGAAATTGCGCCGATCACCTTCCCGACGCGGAAAGGCGAGACCACGATCGGCAGCGACGAGGGGCCGCGGCGGATCAACCCCGAGAAGATTCCCGGCTTGCGCCCAGCCTTTCGAAAGGACGGCACGATAACCGCGGCCTCGTCCTCCTCGATCAATGACGGCGCGGCGGCACTGGTGCTGTCGAGCGAAGCGCGGGCCACCAGCGACGGGGCGGCGCCGCTTGCCCGCATCGTCGGTCATGCGGCCTATGCGTCCGAACCCGGCTGGTTCACCACAGCGCCGATCTTCGCCATGGACCGGCTGATGGAAAAGTCAGGCTGGAGCTACGCGTCCGTCGATCTCTTCGAGATCAACGAAGCCTTCGCCGTCGTCCCGCTGGTCGCCATGCAGGAGCGCGGCCTCGCCCATGACCGAGTGAACGTCCATGGCGGCGCCTGTGCCCTCGGACACCCGATCGGCGCATCGGGCGCGCGCATCATCGTGACGCTTCTCGGCGCGCTGAAGGCGAGGGGCGGCCGCCGCGGCGTCGCGTCGATCTGCATCGGCGGCGGCGAGGCGACGGCGATCGCGGTGGAGATGCTTTAGCAGCGGGCGCGAGTCCCTGTCTTGTCGTCGCCGACATGATGGCGAGGCGATTGTCACGGGTACGGATCGCCAACGGAATACTGGCTATTTCCCGCCCATCCGAACGGGCCGAAGGGGCTGATGCGACCGCCCGCCGGAACACCTCCGTGGCGGCAGGGTATCGAAAGAACGGCCGGCGCCATGAAGCGGTCGCAGAGGAGATGCCATGTCCGGCGATCGACACAAAGTGCAGGTCGGCCTGATCGGTGACAACATCGCCCTCTCGCGCTCGCCGCGCCTGCACGAGGTTGCCGGCGCCCTGATGAGCCTTGCGAGTCGCGACGATCGGCTGGTCCCAAGGGATCTGGGCCAAAGCTTCGAGGCGGTGTTCGAGATGGCGCGGGCCAGTGGCTATCGTGGTCTCAACATCACCTATCCCTACAAGGAGCGCGTGGTGCCGCTGGTCGTCATCCCTGATCCGCGAGCCGCGGGGCTCGGCGCGGTGAACA